>JBQGEN010000251.1:0-3423 GCA_052039615.1 Sideroxyarcus sp.
CGAAGATGCAGGGATTCAACTCCGCTGCTTCGGCGCATTGCTGGCTGTGGAAATTGCCGTCGAGGTCGATGAACAGCGCTTCGCCCGGCGCGATGTCGCGCAGGTATTTGAAACCCAGCGTATCCAGCGCCACGCTCTCGGACGCCACCAGGTATTCCACGCCCTTGTCGGTCTGGTTGCTGCCCACCACCAGGGGGCGGATGCCGTGCGTGTCGCGGAACGCCAGCAGGCCGTAACCCGCGATCATCGCCACCACCGCGTAGGCGCCGCGGCAGCGACGGTGTACGGCCGAGACGGCTGCGAAAATGGTCTTGGCATCGAGGCGGTAATGCTTGGCCTGGGCCTGCAGCTCGTGCGCCAGCACGTTGAGCAGCACTTCCGAATCGGAACTGGTGTTCACGTGGCGCATGTCGTCCAGGAACAGCTCCTTCTGCAACTGCTCGGTATTGGTGAGGTTGCCGTTGTGGCCCAGCACCAGGCCGAACGGCGAGTTCACGTAGAACGGCTGCGCCTCGTTATGGTCGACTGAGGAACCGGCGGTCGGGTAGCGCACATGGGCGATACCGGCATTGCCCTTGAGCGCGCGCATGTTGCGGGTACGGAACACGTCGCGCACCATGCCGTTGCCCTTGTGCAGGTGGAAGGTACTGTGTTCCAGCGTGGCGATGCCCGCGGCATCCTGCCCGCGATGCTGCAACACTTGCAGACCGTCATACAGCAACTGGTTGACGGGAGTTTGCGATACGACGCCGAGAATGCCACACATGATTCGTTCCGATTAAATGATCCAGTAATTACTTCTTCGCCGCGTTATCCGGCACATAGTCCTTGGCATACAGCGCCGCTTCCTGCAGCGGCTTGCTCGACAGGGCGTCGCGCCAGAACGGTTTCTGCGGCAACACGGTCAATCCACCCAGCCACACCAGCGCGATCACCACCAGCATCCCGCGCAGCATGCCGAATATCGCGCCGAATTTGCTGTCCATCCCGGCGAGACCGGCGAATTTCGCCAACCTTGCCAGAAACCACGCGAACAACGCGCCGGCAATCAGTGTCACGATGAACAGGGCCGCGAATGCCGCTGCCTCGCGGAGATTTTGAGCACCGACTGCCTCCGGTACGTAAGGCAACATGTGTGACGAATAAGTTCTCGCCACGATGTATGCCGCGAGCCACCCGATCAGCGAGAACAACTCATACATGAAACCGCGCCACCAACCCACCAACGCCGACAGTACGATGATCGCTACGACTGCGTAATCGAAGGCCGTCACTTACAAAACCCTACTCGAGGTTGACCACGTTCGAAGCCATTCCCAGCACTTCCAGCTTGCTCTTCACCTTCTCCGCCGCCTCAAGCGTCGGATAGCTGCCCACACGCACGCGCATGACGCTGCCCGTCTTCTCGGTATAAGCGTGATAACCCTGTTTGCTCAATTTCGCCTGCAGGCTCCTGGCCGTGTCCGCGTTGGCAAACGCACCCACCTGCACCGCCCAGCCTGACTTCGGCACGGCCTGCGCCTTGGCGACCGGCTTGCTCTCGACGGGCTTGGCCTCCGGCCTGGTCTTGTCCACCGGCTGCGCAGGCGCGGCTGGCTTCGCAGCGGGTTTGGGCGCCGCCACGGGGGCACTGGCCACGACCGGAGCGCTCTCCACGGACGAAGCCGCAGCGGCGTCCATCTTATCCAGTTCCGGCAGGTCGATCTTGGGCTGGAACTCGCCCGCATCGTCCTTGTTGGGGATGCGCAGCTCGATGTTGTTGCCCGCCGCCGGGGCCGGCTCGCTGTCGAACACCACCGGCAGCAGGATCACCACCAGCAAGACCAGCGCGATCGCACCGATCAAACGGCGCCGCGTCTGCCGCCTCAAGTTGAATTCTTCTTCCGTCGTCTGTTTTGCCATGGCACGTCCGGGAAGCTCAGCCGCGCAAACCGCGCACCCGCATCACTTCCGCTACCGTATAGAATGATCCGAAGGCCGCAATTCTACACTCTCGACACGGTGCGCGTAAGCGTCCGGTGCGGGAGGGAGTGTCAGGCGGCTGCTCCCGCAAACGGCTGCTTCGCAGTAACGTGTCGCAGCCGCCATTTTCGCCCGCTCGATTGCTGGCCTCCTGCAGCGCCCCGGCGATGGAAAGGCAGGCATGCACCTCGCCCCGGACCGGGATATTTTGTAGCACCTGCGCCAGTTCGGCAGCCGTCGCCCCGCGCGGCGCGTCGATGCCCGCCACCAGCCACACATCGACCTGCCCATCCAGTGCCCGCACCACCCCCGCCATGTCCTTGTCTTTGAGCATGGCAAATACGGCAAAGGTCTTGGCGGGAGGCAGATTGCCCAAGTTCTGCGCCAGCGAACGCGCCGCATGCGGGTTGTGCGCCACGTCGAGGATCAACTGCGGCTTGCCCGGCACGAACTGGAAGCGCCCCACCAACTGCACCTCGGACAGCCCGCGGCGCACGGCCTCCATGCTCACAGGCAACCTATTCTTGAGAGCGTCCAGTGCCGCCAGCGCCGCGCTGGCGTTATTCAACTGGAACGCGCCGCGCAAGGCCGGATGCGGCAGGGAACTGCGTGTAGCTGATTTGCTGCGATAGTCCCATTGCCCCTGATGCGAGGCGAACCCGAACTCTTGGCCGATGCACCACAATTCCGTTCCGATCTCTTGCGCATGCTTGCGCAACGCCTGCGGCACATCGCTGTCCGCACAGATCGCCACTCGCCCGTGGCGGAAGATGCCCGCCTTCTCGAACGCGATCTGCTCGCGCGTGTCGCCCAGATAATCGACATGGTCGATATCCACGCTGGTCACCACCGCAACATCTGCATCGAACACGTTCACCGCATCCAGCCTGCCCCCCAGCCCGACCTCGAGGATGGCGACATCCACCTTGTGCTCGATGAAACACTGCATGGCCGCCAGCGTACCGAACTCGAAATAGGTCAAGGGGATATCGCCGCGCACCTGCTCGATTTGAGCAAACGACGCGCACAACTCCGCATCGCTGACCTGTTGTTTTGCCATGCGCACCCGCTCGTTGTAATCCAGCAGATGCGGCGACGTGTAGCAGCCGACCTTGTATCCGGCGGCATGCAGCATGCCTTCCAGCATGGCGCACACCGAACCCTTGCCGTTGGTGCCGCCGACGATGATGACAGGGAAAGCAGGGTCAAGCGCGAGCCGCCGCCTGACTTGCGCCACGCGCTCCAGACCAAGCGCTATGGTCTTGGGATTCAGAGATTCGAGGTGGGTTAGCCAGTCGGCGAGAGATGCGGGCATTGGAAAAGTCAGAATCTCATATGTCCACGAAAAGCACGAAAGTCACGAAAAGCTCAAACATGTTCGGTGCATCAATCTTCAGCACGACAGTTTCGTGCTTTTCGTGTATTTCGTGGACAACAGGCTTTCCTGCATGCAGAAACAAC
>JBQGEN010000252.1:0-12419 GCA_052039615.1 Sideroxyarcus sp.
TGCCGTTGCAGGTGTTGCCGCAGTTCAGCGAGCTGGCATTCGGCGACTGGGAAGGGCTGTCTCCGGAGGAGGCGGCCATACTCCATCCGGCCGAATGCCATGCGTTCCAGTCCACGCATGGCGCGCATGCCCCGCCCAACGGGGAATCGCTGGCGCAATTGCGCGCCCGCGCCAATCGGGGCTGGCACGCATGGCTGGGGCAGGACGCCGGCACCAACCGCCTGCTGGTTACGCATGCCGGAGTGATGCGCGCCCTGCTCATGGAACTGTTCGGTCTCACCGCGGCGCAAGCCTTTCAGGTGGCGCTGCCGGAGGCGGCGAGCCTGCGCATTTCCTGGCTGCATGGACAGCCGCCCTTTCTGCTTTCCATCAATTGAGGTGACATCGCGATGCGCGGTCTGATCCTGGCAATCCAATTCCTGACGCGACTGCCCACGCCGCAACTGCGCGATCTCGATCCGGCTAACTTGCCGCGCAGCGCGCACTGGTTCCCGCTTGTGGGGCTGCTCATCGGCGCGTTGGTGGCGGCCGCATTGTGGCTGGGCAGCCGCATCGATCCGTGGCTGGGCGCGCTGCTGGCTTTGCTGCTTTGGGTATGGATCACCGGCGCGCTGCATCTCGACGGGCTAGCCGATTTGAGCGATGCGCTGGGTGCGGCGCACCGCGACCGCGGGCGCTTTCTGACTGTGCTGGCCGATCCGCATCTGGGCACGTTCGGTGCGGTCAGCCTGGTGCTGCAACTGGCGAGCAAGCTGGTGCTGCTGATGCTGCTTGCGCGCAGCGGACAATACTGGGCGGTGCTGCTCGTCCCCGCGTGGGCGCGCTGGGGCGTGCTGGTCTGGGCGCGTCTTCCCTCCCTGAAGCCCGGCTTGGGCGAACGTCTGAGCGGCCAGATCCAGTCGCGTGCGGTCTGGCTAAGGGGCGCGGCGCTCATCGTTCTGAGCCTGTGCTTTCCCGTACTGTGGGGCGCGCTGCTGCTGGTTCTGTTATGGCGGCAATTCCTGTTGCACCGTCTAGGCGGCATGACGGGCGACCTGCTGGGTGCGGGCATGGAGCTGGTCGAAAGCGCAGTCCTGCTGTTGTTGCTGATCGCGCCTGTTCACGGTGTTTCGAGTTGCCCTTTCTGTTAAAGTGCGCGCCATGAATTTGACCTCCACCCAGCTTTACCTGCGTTTGCTTTCTTACGTCCGGCCCTATTGGAGGACGTTCGGGGTGTCCATCCTGGCCATGGCAATGACGGCCGCCACCGAGCCGCTGCTGCCGGCCTTGCTCAAGCCCTTTCTGGACGGCACCTTCATACAGAAGGACGACAGCGTGATCCGCTGGGCTCCGCTGCTCATCCTCGTCATCTTTTTCGTGCGCGGCGCGGCAGGATTCGTTGGCACCTACGCCATCAACTGGGTGGGCAACAAGCTGGTGATGGATCTGCGCGCGGAAATGTTCCGCAAGCTCATGTCCCTGCCGACGCGTTTCTACGACGATCATGCCACCGGCTCACTGATATCGAAACTGACGTTCGACGTGACGCAAGTCACTGCCGCCGCGACCAGCGTCGTCACCATCGTCATACGGGACACCATCATCATCATCGGGCTGCTGGGCTGGCTGCTGTATCTGGACTGGAAGCTGACCATGCTGTCGCTGCTGATCGCGCCGATCGTCGCACTGGTCATCAGCACCATCAATCGGCGTTTGCGCTCGTCCAGCCGTGAATCGCAACGCGTCATGGGCAGTATTACCCAGGTGATCGAGGAGAGCGTGACCGCACACAAGGTGGTCAAGCTGTTCGGCGGGCAGATCTACGAACAGCGGCGCTTCCATGAGGAGACCAACTGGCTGCGCCGCCATGCCATGAAACAGGCAGCCGCAGCGGCGGCCAATGTGCCCATCGTGCAGATGGTGGCCGCGATCGCGCTGGCGGTCATCGTCTATCTCGCCACCGCGCAGGCCAAGAGCGATGCCACTACCGTCGGCGGCTTTCTTTCCTTCGTTGCGGCCATGCTGATGCTGACGGCGCCGCTGAAGCGCATCACCAGCGTCACCGAATACCTGCAGCGAGGGTTGGCTGCGTCAGAAAGCGTGTTCGAACTGCTCGACACTCCCGGTGAAACCGATACCGGCAAGAAAGTGATGGACCGCGCCACCGGCGCGCTGGCGTTCGAGCATGTCAGCCTGTCGTACCAGTCGGACGATCGCCTGGCGCTGGACAACGTCAACCTGGATATTCCCGCCGGCATGTCGGTGGCGCTGGTCGGTGCATCCGGCAGCGGCAAGAGCACCATGGCCAATCTGGTGCCGCGCTTCTATACCCCTACGAGCGGGCGCATCACGCTGGACGGGCATGACATCCGCGACCTGAGTCTGGCCAGTCTGCGCGCCAACATTGCCCTGGTGAGCCAGGAAGTCGTGCTGTTCAACGACACCATCGCGGCCAACATCGCCTACGGCCAGATGCGCGAAGTACCGGAAGAGGAGATCGTCGCGGCGGCGACGGCCGCGCATGCGATGGAATTCATCCGCGACCTGCCGCAGGGGCTGGAAACACTGGTGGGAGAGAAGGGCGTGCGCCTGTCGGGCGGGCAACGCCAGCGTATCGCCATTGCGCGCGCGATCCTGAAGAATGCGCCGATCCTTATCCTGGATGAGGCGACTTCCGCGCTGGATAGCGAATCCGAGCGCCACGTGCAGGCCGCACTGGAGACTCTGATGCAGGGCCGCACCACGCTGGTCATCGCGCACCGCCTCTCCACCATCGAGAAGGCGGACCGCATCGTCGTCATGCAAAAAGGAAAGATCGTCGAGACCGGCACGCATGCCGGACTGCTGGCGCAGAACGGCGCGTATGCGCAACTGCACCGCAGCCAGTTCACGCTCGCCGCAATCGCGGGAGGCGGCGAATAGGATCGGGAAACGACCGGGGCGTTCCCCCTCAGGCGCTGCTTACCAGATCTTCCACCAGCGGTCGGTCTTCTCGACCATGGTGGCGAACTCGGCAGTAGCCTCCCTCTCCCACGCGTCGACGGAGAACCCGGCCTCCTTCAGCGCGGCGCTGTATTTCGTATCCACGCCCAGGATGTGGTCCCTGAGCCAGGTTTTCAGGAAGTTCATCATTTCGAAGTAGATCGGCTTGTCCTCCAGCATGTGCTTCTTGATCAGCTCGTCGAGCTGCGCAATCAGTTTCTTGTGTTCCAGCTTGTGGGCTTCGAGGTCCTTGTACTTCGCCTGTTCCATCAGGCGCTCTTCCAGCGAGAAATGTTCCTGCGTGTACTTCATCAGCCCATCCAGGATCCCGGCAATCGCCTTGTCCCCTTCGCGCTTGGAGACGGCGACGAACAGGCGGTTGAGGATGTTGACCAGTTCCTGATGCTGGCTATCGATGGTCTTGATGCCTACGCTATATTCTGGCGACCACTTGAAGAAGATTTCATCATTCGACATACGCACCTCTGAAAAAAGTTGAGCAGCAAGTGTTGATTGACCGTTGTCACTACGGTGATGCTATCTGTAACAGCAAACGAACCGTGCGGGAATCATACTATACGTATTACTCATTCCCATGCTATAGGCATGGGAAAATAACGACCGGAATTGCTACACTATAGTGTTGCCGGTCACAATAATGCGAAGCCGACCACGAGAATTCGCATGGGCAGGTTGACACAGAGAGAGCATCTGGTAAATTCCAAATCCTAGCGATTCACTCAAGAAAAGCCCAATCACTTTAATTTCAGGAGATCATCATGGCCGTACTCGTAGGCAAGCAAGCCCCCGATTTCAACGCTGTTGCCGTCATGGGCAACAACGATATCAACGAAACCTTCAACCTGAAGAAGCATATCGCGGGCAAGTACGCTGTGGTGTTCTTTTACCCGTTGGACTTCACCTTCGTGTGTCCGTCCGAGATCATCGCCTTCGATCACCGCCTGGACGAGTTCAAGGCGCGCAACGTCGAAGTGATCGGCGTCTCCATCGATTCCCATTTCACCCACCTCGCCTGGAAGAATACGAAGGTCGAGAAGGGCGGCATCGGACATGTGCGCTATCCGCTGGTCGCCGATATCAAGCACGAGATCTGCAAGGCATACGATGTCGAGGCCGATGGCGGCGTCGCGTTCCGCGGCTCTTTCCTCATCGACCGTACGGGCATGGTGCAGCATCAGGTGGTGAACAACCTTCCGCTGGGCCGCAACATCGACGAAATGTTGCGCATGATCGATGCGCTGCAATTCACCGAAGAGCACGGCGAAGTCTGTCCGGCCGGCTGGAGCAAGGGCAAGGCCGGCATGAACGCATCGCCGGACGGCGTGGCGAAATACCTGGCCTCGCACGCCCAGGAACTGTAAGCGTCACTGGAAGTTCCCCGGGGCGGCGGCACGTTGCCACTCGGATCACGAAACGCCCCATTCGATGGGGCGTTTTGTTTTTGAGGCACGGTGCGGCGAGGGCGGCAAACCATCCATTCTCGACACATGACATGAAAAAAGCCCGCCGAGGCGGGCTTTGAGTTGTCACGCCGGAGTTCGGTCAGACGCCCATGCAGACGATGTAGCTGGAAGCGTCATCGACCGTGGCCGTCGGTTCGGCAGCAGCTCCCAGGTTGTAGCCAGTAACTTCTGTTGCTAGCATCGAGCCGGTTGCGGTGTTGCCGTCGTCCATCTGGATGTCCAGTTGCTTGACGAACTTGCCCAGGATACCGCTGGAGCAGATGACGTAGGAGCCACGGATGGCGGCACCCGCAGAATCCAGGACAGGGGAACTGCCGGCGATGCTGGTGCCGCTCTGGATGCCGATGTTTCCGCCTGAGGCATTCACTGGAAGGTAATCCGGGGCCGCAGTGTCGGTCGAGCCAGGGGCCAAGCCGGCCAGACGCACATGCTGCCAGAACAGGAATGACTCATCGGTGGCGGTGGGGCTGTTCCAGTTGCCGTTGATGACACCATTACCCTGGGTGCCCGCGGGCGTGGTGGCCAAAGTGCCGCCAGTCACGTGCGTTGCCACAGCCGCATCATCCCCCGGCAACGCGCGGAACTTGTCCTGATAGCCGTAGATGAATACCGGAATGTTCTTGAAGTCGGTGGCCAGGTTCTTGACGCGGGCGCTGTTGATCAGCTCCTGGCCTTTCAGAACGCCGCCGAGCAGCAGGCCGATGATGACCAGCACGATGGCGATCTCGATCAAGGTGAAACCCGATTGTTTACGTCTCATTTTTGTTCTCCCCACGATTGGTTCATTGTTTGCTTGCTGAAGCCTTGCACGCAATTAACAGCAATACCCGTGCCACATCTGCAAGGCGGCAGATGAATCATGTCGCCCTTCCCGCGCCCAATGGATCTGGCTGATTGAATGCATCGCGTAAGGCATGACAGCATTGATCTTGGATAGACTCATCGAGAATGGATGACTGGGATGCAGCCCACGCAGGAAAGATGCATGAATTGGGATAGACTGGGCCCGTTTATCACGAAGATGACGAACCTTGGACAATAGTGACGATATGTCAACACCCCTCCTCGGGAGATTGAAACGATCCGGCCGCTGGCTTTCCTTTGCCATGCTGGTCGATCTGCACTTGGCGCTCTGGATGGGAACGCAGAGCGTCTGGATACATCCCCTGCTGCTGACGCATCTGGGCCTGTTCCTGATGTGGCAACCGCTCTGGCGCGGCGAAAGCAGGCTGCGCCCGGGAGGGGTCGCGCTCATCATCGGCCTGAGTCTGGTCGCCCTGTTCTGGCTCAATTGGTGGGTGCTGGCATTCTGGGTGAGCGTGCTGTTCGCGCTGGTCGGCGGACGGGTGTCAGCCTTCCATGCCCGCCGCCAGCGCATGTATTACCTGTTGGTGATGGCGTACCTGCTTGCCGTGCTTGTGCTGTATATCGCCCCGAACATGTTTGCCTTGCCCGGGCTGGAGGAGGTGATGGGCAACATGATGGGCGCGGGGCTGCCGTTGTTGCTGCTCGTCATGGCGCTCATCCCGGTCGAGCGCGAGCAGGCGAAGTCCGGGCAGGCGGTGGATTTCATCTATATCCTGCTGTTGTTCGCCATGCTGACACTGCTGGTGCTGGGCAGTCTGGCCTTCATGACTCTGGGGCAGCTCGGCTATATCGAGGCTCTGTTGCGCACTTTGTTCATCATCGCCCTCATGCTGCTGGCGCTGGGCGGGTTGTGGAATCCACGCTTGGGTTTCTCCGGTTTTCAGGCACTGTTCTCGCGCTATCTGCTGACCATCGGTACGCCGCTGGAGGTATGGCTGGAGCGCCTCGCCGGCGCGGCGCAGCAGGAACGGGATCCGGAAGCCTTCCTCGAGCGCGCCACCGAATATTTGATCGAGATGCCGTGGATCTCGGGGTTGACCTGGGTGTCCGATCGCGGGCACGGTACGCTGGGCGTGTCCAGCCCGCATCGCATCGAGATGTCCGACCAGGATCTGGGCATCATCCTGTTTAGCCACCAGGCGGTCTCGCCCACGGTGTTGCTGCACGTCCGCCTGCTTGCCCGGTTGCTGGGCCACTTCTATCGCGCCAAGCGACGCGAACAGTCCCTGCGCGAGATCACGCGCCAGCAGGCTATCTACGAAACCGGGGCGCGGCTCACGCATGACCTCAAGAACATGTTGCAATCCCTGTTCGCGCTGACTTCGGTGGCGCAGCATCAGCCGGAAAAGGCGCAGCCTGTGCTGCAGCGCCAGTTGCCCGTGCTGACCCAGCGCATCGAACTCATCCTGTCCAAGCTCAAGATGCCGCAGGCGCAGGAAGAGGCGGTCGAATTGCCGCTTGCCCACTGGTGGGAAGGGCTGCGCCAGCGCCAGCAGCACCGCGACATCGAATGGCAGGTCAGCGGGAACATCGGCGACCGCCTCGTTCCCGCCGCGCTGTTCGACTGCGTCGCCGACAATCTCATCGACAACGCCTGCAACAAGCGTCGGCGCGAACCGGGCATCGCCATCGTCGTGAAACTGAACACGCAGCCACTGGCGTTCAGCGTCAGCGACGGCGGCAGCGCCATTCCCGCCGCCACCGCGCGCCAGATGCTGCATACCGTCATGTACTCCGAAGACGGGCTGGGCGTGGGGTTGTACCAGGTCGCGCGCTGGTCGGCGCAGTCCGGCTATCGTCTGGAGCTGAGCGAGAACAGGGAAAACAAAGTGACGTTCCGCCTGGTCGTGGCGAACCAGCCGCCCGACACTGCCGATGTCGCTTAATCGTGCGGTTACACCGCGCAGCGGGTAAAATCGCGCGCCATGAAAGCCGCTTTGTCACCTGTCGCCCAGCGCCGCCTGGCGCGCATCCAGCAACTCTCAGCCATCGAATATCCAGCCGACCTGCCCGTGGTGGCGCGGCGCGAGGAATTGGCGCAGGCCATCGAGAAGCACCAGGTGGTCATCGTCTGCGGCGAGACCGGTTCGGGCAAGACCACGCAACTGCCCAAGATCTGCCTGAGTCTGGGGCGCGGCGTACTCGGGGTGATCGGCCACACCCAGCCGCGCCGCGTCGCTGCACGTTCGGTGGGCGCGCGCATCGCGCAGGAACTGAAATCCGAACTCGGCGGGCTGGTGGGCTACAAGGTGCGCTTCAACGACAAGGTGTCGCCCGATACCTGCATCAAGCTGATGACCGACGGCATATTGCTGGCCGAGATCCACCGCGACCCGCAGCTAAGGGCATATGACACCATCATCATCGACGAGGCGCACGAGCGCTCGCTGAACATCGACTTCCTGCTGGGCTTCCTCAGGCAGTTGTTGCCGCGCCGCCCCGACCTTAAACTCATCATCACCTCGGCCACGCTCGACGCGGAGCGTTTCTCCAAACATTTTGGCAATGCACCCGTGCTGCAAGTCTCCGGTCGCACCTACCCGGTCGAGGTGCGTTACCGCCCGCCGCAACGGAACGAGGACGGTGACACGCAGGATATCCCGCAGGCCATCTGCAGCGCGCTGGATGAACTGTCCGTCGGTGGCCTGAAAGGCGACGTGCTGGTGTTCCTGCCCGGAGAGCGCGAGATCCGCGATACGGCCGAGGCGCTGCGCAAGCACCAGCACCGGGGCATCGAGATATTGCCGCTGTTCTCGCGCCTGTCCATCGCGGAGCAGGACCGCGTGTTCAAGCCCGCCTCGGGCATGCGTCGGGTGGTGCTGGCGACCAACGTGGCAGAGACTTCGCTCACCGTGCCCAACATCGGCTACGTGATCGACTCCGGCCTCGCGCGCATCAACCGCTACAGCGTGAGGCAGAAGGTGGAGCAGTTGCGCGTCGAGAACATCGCGCGCGCGGCAGCCAATCAGCGCGCCGGCCGTTGCGGGCGCGTGATGAGCGGTGTGTGCATCCGCCTGTACGAGGAGGCGGACTTCCTGCAGCGCCCCGAATTCACCGATGCCGAGATCTTCCGCGTGTCGCTTGCCACCGTCATCCTGCGCATGAGCGCGCTGGGCCTGGGCGAGGTGGAAGCGTTCCCATTCATCGAACCACCGGGCTCGCGCGCCGTCGCCGACGGCTATCAGTTGCTGCAAGAGCTGAACGCCATCGACGACAAGCGTCAGCTCACGCCGCTCGGTCATGAACTGTCCAAACTGCCGCTCGACCCCAAGGTCGCGCGCCTGCTGCTGGCGGGCCGCCAATACCACTGCCTCAACGAGATCCTCGTCATCGCCAGCGCATTGGCGCTGCAGGACTCGCGTGATCGTCCTTCGGAGCGGCGCGAAGCGGCGGATGCGGCGCACCAGCGCTTCAACGACGAGCGCTCGGACTTTCTCGCTTACCTCAAGCTGTGGACGTGGTTCCAGGAGGCGATCAAGCACAAGAAGAGCAACAAGCTGTGGGCGAACGAATGCCGCGAGAAGTTCCTGTCGCCGCTGCGTCTGCGCGAATGGCACGAGCTGCACCAGCAGTTGCATGCACAGGTGTCCGAGATGGGCATGCGTTTCAACGAGCAACCTGCCACCTACGAGCAGATCCACAAGGCGCTGCTCACCGGCCTGCTCGGCAACATTGGCTGCAAGGGTGTGGACAAGGAGCCGTACTACCTCGGCCCGCGCGAGATCAAGTTCTTCATCGCGTCGAACTCGGTGCTGGCGAAGAAAGGCAGCAAGTGGGTGGTGGCGGCCGAGATCGTCGAGACCACCAAACTGTTCGCGCGCTGCGTGGCGCGCATCGAGCCGGAATGGCTGGAAGAGGTCGGCGCGCACCTGATCAAGCGCAGCTATTTCGATGCGCACTGGGAGAAGAAGGCGGCGCAGGTGGCGGCGTGGGAACGCAGCACCCTGTACGGCTTGCTCATCAATCCGAAGAAGCGCGTGCACTACGGGCCGATGAATCCGGAAGAGTCGCGCGAGGTGTTCATCCGCGAGGCGCTGGTGAACGGTGAATTCAACACCCAGGCGCCGTTCTTTGCGCACAACCAGAAACTCATCGCCGACATCGAGGCGCTGGAGCACAAGGCGCGCCGACCCGATGTGCTGGTAGATGACGAGTTGATCTTCGCTTTCTATGATCAGCGTATCCCCGCAGGGCTGCACAACGGTGCGGCATTCGAGCACTGGCGCAAGGAAGTCGAGCGCGAGCAACCCAAGCTGCTGTACCTGAAGAAAGACGACCTGATGCGGCACGAGGCGGCCGGGATCACCACCGAGCAGTTCCCGCCGCAGTTGCAGATGAACAACGTGAGCTATGCGCTGGCCTACAACTTTGCGCCGGGCAAGAATGACGACGGCGTCACGCTGACCGTGCCGCAGGCCCTGCTCAACCAAGTGTTGGCGGCACGCTGCGAATATCTGGTGCCGGGCATCCTGGCGGAGAAGATCGCGCAACTGGTGAAATCGCTGCCGCAAAAGATTCGCCGCCATTGCGTGCCGGTGCCGGAATTCGCGGCGGCGTTCTGCGCGGCGGTAAAGCCGTCCGATACGCCGCTGCTGCAGGCGCTGGCGCGCTATATCCGCGAGCAGAAGCAGATCGACGTGCCGCTGGATGCATTCCGGCTGGAACAGTTGCCCGCGCACATGCTGATGAATTTCCGCGTGGTGGACGAGCACGGGCGCCAGCTCGGCATGTCACGCAGCTTTGCCCAATTGCGCGGCGAATGGGCGCCGAAACAGGCGCCGGCTGCAGCAGCTCCGGTCGCAAAAAGTGCAGAGCCGCAGCAAAAACAGGGAGGCGAGCGCTATGCCGACTGGAAGTTCGGAGATTTCAGGGCGACCAGCCCGGAACAGCGTGCCGGGCAGACCATCACCGTGTTCAACGCGCTGGTGGACGAGGGCGATGCGGTGAGCCTGCAGCGCTTCGATACGCAGGATGCAGCGAAGGCCGCGCACCGCCTCGGCTTGCGCCGGCTGTTCCAGCTCGCGCTGAAGGAGCAGGTGAAGTATCTGGAGAAAAATTTGCCCGGCCTGCAGGCGATGGCGATGCAGTGGATGCCCTTCGGTTCGCAGCAGGACCTGCAACGGCAGATCCTGGCCGTGACCTTCGACCGCTGCTGCCTGAACGAACCGTGGCCGGAAAGCGAGAAGGAGTTCGCCGCGCGCTGCAAGGATGCCAAGGCGCGCCTGAACCTGGTGGCGCAGGAGATCGCGCGGCTGGTCGGTGCGGTGCTGGCCGAGTACCAGGCGCTGCAGAAAGCGCTGCCCGGATTCAAGGCGCACGGACAGGCGACGCAGGACATCCGCAGCCAGTGCGAATCGTTGCTGGGCAAGGAGTGGGTCGGCCGCACGCCGTTCGAGCGCATGCAGCACATGCCGCGCTACCTGAAGGCGATCAATGTGCGGCTGGAGAAACTGCGCGCCAATCCGGCGCGCGACGCGCAGAACATGGCGCAGATGAACCCGCTGCTGCAGCAGTGGCAACGCCGCCTTTCGGCGCAGCAGGGCGAGCCGGACGCGCGGCTGGAGGACTTCGGCTGGATGCTGCAGGAGTTGCGCGTGTCGCTGTACGCGCAAGAACTGAAGACGCCGGTGATCGTGTCGGTGAAACGGCTGGAGAAGATTTTGGCCGGTCTGAGCAGTTAGAATGGGAACTCGTCAAACAGGGGTGGCTGAATAATGTCGCAGAAGAAAGTGGATGTGTTGCTGGTGGGCGCGGGGGTAATGAGCGCAACACTGGGAAAACTGCTGGCACAACTCGATCCGTCGCTGAAGATCGTGATGGTGGAGCGCTTGTCCAAGGTCGCACATGAAAGCTCGCACGGACTGAACAATGCGGGCACCGGGCATGCCGGCTATTGCGAGTTGAATTACACGCCGCAGCAGGCCGACGGCAGTGTCCGGATCGACCGGGCGCTGGAGATCAACGCCGACTTCGAGGTCTCGCTGCAATTCTGGTCCTATCTGGTCGAGCAGGGGCTGCTGCCCGTCCCCGAGAAATTCATCAATCCGGTATGCCATCAGAGCTTCGTGTGGGGCGAGAAGGATGTTGCTTTCCTGCACAAGCGCTATCAGGCATTGCACCGCCACCATCTGTTCGAGGAGATGGAATTCAGCGAGGACCATGCCGTCCTTCATGAATGGATGCCGCTGGTGATGCGCCATCGCGATCCGCGGCAGAAAGTGGCGGCGACTCAGGTGAGACATGGCACCGACGTGGATTTCGGGTTTCTCACGCGCAAGCTGGTGAAGGCGCTGCAGAAATCGCCGAACTTCGAGCTGCAACTCAGCCACACCGTCACCAGCATGAGCCAGCACGACGACGGGCGCTGGCATGTGCGGGTGAAGGACAACCACACCGACTCGGTGCGGACCGTCAACGCCGGTTTCGTGTTCCTCGGCGCGGGCGGCGGGGCGCTGCCGTTGCTGCAGAAATCCGGCATACCGGAGGCGCACGGTTATGGCGGCTTCCCGGTCAGCGGCCAGTGGCTGATCTGCCGCGATCCCAGGATCGTGAAGCAACATGCCACCAAGGTGTACGGCAAGGCGGCAGTCGGCGCGCCGCCGATGTCGGTGCCGCATCTGGATGCGCGCATCATCGATGGCGAACCCTCGCTGCTGTTCGGGCCGTTCGCAAGCGTCACCACGCGTTTCCTCAAGGAAGGGTCGGTGCTGGATCTGTTCACCTCGCTGAAGACGGGCAATCTGAAGCCGATGCTGGCGGTGGCACGCGACAATCTGGACCTGATGCGCTACCTCGTGGGTGAGGCGTTCAAGTCGCACAAGGACCGGATCGCGGCCTTGCGCGAATTCTACGCGGAGGCCAGCGCGGAAGACTGGCAGTTGGCGACCGCCGGACAGCGCGTGCAGATCATCAAAAGCTGCGACAAGCGAGGCGGCCGGCTGGAATTCGGTACCGAGATCGTCACGGCCCGGGATGGCACGCTCGCTTCTCTGCTGGGCGCGTCGCCCGGCGCCTCAACCTCGGTGCGGGCGATGGTCGAGGTGATCGAGCGCTGCTTCAAGGCGCAAATGAAGAGCGCCGCGTGGCAGCGCAAGCTGCGGGAGATGA
>JBQGEN010000253.1:0-21187 GCA_052039615.1 Sideroxyarcus sp.
GTATGCAGGTCCAGGTCTGAAACGCTAGGAGGAGACGATCATGAACGCAAAACTGATGTTGGGAATCGCCGTGACCCTCGCGGCCGCGAACCTGTCCGCACAGGCCGCGACCAAGGATGCGCAACTGGACGCAAAGGCCGCCGCGATCATCAAGCGTGACTTCCGCGACAAGGGCATCGCCAAGGCGGAGCGCGTGAACCAGGATGAGCTGCAAGCAGCGTGCAGCAAGTACGAGGACGACGTTCCCGATAAGCTGAAGGGCAAGCTGGAAGCCGAGCAGTTGAATGCCATCAAGTGGCCCGCCGACGGCAAATACATGGGTGACTGGAAGGCCGGCGAGAAGCTGGCGCAGAGCGGCCGCGGCATGACCTGGAGCGACAAGCCGGAAGATCCGGCGGGCGGCAACTGCTACAACTGCCACCGCCTGTCGGCCAAGGAGATCGCCTACGGCACCATCGGCCCCAGCCTGCTGGGCTATGGCAATAAACGCGGCGCCAAGGAGGATGTGCAACGCAGCGTGTATGGTCATATCTATAACGCCAAGGCCTACAACGCCTGTGCCAACATGCCCCGCTTCGGGCACATGGGCATCCTGACCGAGGCTCAGATCAAGGATCTGGTGGCGCTGCTGCTGGATCCGGAATCGCCGGTCAACCCCAAGTAGCACGATACCGGACTGCCCCTTGCCGCAAGGGAGGGGGCAGTTCCGATCCTGCATATCGGGCCGCCGCCCGATACATCAACCCGAATCAGTCATGACGGTCGCGCATCGGCAACGGTGAAGACTGTTCGTGCTCAAGTGCGAAGGGATAATTCATGGACATGAATCGTCGCGAGTTCCTGCAACTGCTGGCCATCGCATCGGCTGGCGGTTTTCTGCTGCACAACAACGAGAGTCACGCGGCCAGCAGCGCGGCACGCCTGTACGACTTGCCGCGGCACGGCAATGTCAGTCTGCTGCATATCACCGACAGTCACGCGCAACTCAACCCGATGTATTTCCGCGAGCCGGAGATCAATCTCGGTGTGGGCGCGATGAGCGGCAAGCCGCCGCATCTGGTCGGCAACGCGCTGCTCAAGCGTTTCGGCGTCAAGCCCGGTTCGGCCGAAGCGCATGCCTACACCAGTCTCGATTATGTCGACGCGGCGCGCACCTACGGCAAGGTCGGCGGCTTCGCGCACCTCGCCACGCTGGTCAAACAGATCCGCGCCTCGCGCCCCGGCGCACTGCTGCTGGACGGTGGCGACACCTGGCAGGGCACCGGCCAGGCGCTGTGGAGCAACGGCCAGGACATGATCGACGCCTGCCTCGAACTGGGCGTGGATGTGATGACCATGCACTGGGAATGTACCTACGGCGCGCAGCGCATCAAGGAGGTCGAAGAAGGGCAGTTGCGCGGCAAGATGGACGTGGTCGCGCAAAACGTGAAGACCAACGATTTCGGCGATGCGGTGTTCAAGCCCTATGTCATCCGCGAGATCAACAAGGTGCCGGTGGCGATCATCGGCCAGGCCTTCCCCTACAGCAGCATCGCCAACCCGCGCTACTTCGTGCCCGACTGGTCGTACGGCATCCAGGAAGAGAACCTGCAACTCGTCATCGACGAGGCGCGCAAGAAAGGCGCGCAGGTGGTCGTGCTGCTGTCGCACAACGGCATGGATGTCGATTTGAAACTCGCTTCGCGCGTGACGGGGCTCGACGCCATCCTCGGCGGCCACACCCACGACGGCATCCCGCAGCCCATCGCGGTGAAGAATCGCGGCGGCACGACATTGGTGACCAATGCCGGCTCCAACGGCAAGTTCCTCGGCGTGCTCGATTTCGAGGTCAAGGCGGGCAAGGTGGCGAGCTTCCGCTACAAACTGCTACCGGTGTTCTCCAACCTGCTCGCGGCGGACGCGAACATGAGCGCGCTGATGCAAAAACACCGCGCGCCTTACGAAGGCAAGCTCGGCGAGAAACTCGCGACCACCGACGGCCTGCTCTACCGGCGCGGCAACTTCAACGGCAGCTTCGACCAGCTCATCCTCGATGCGCTGATGAAAGAGAAGGACGCGCCCATTGCCTTTTCGCCCGGCTTCCGCTGGGGCACTTCGCTGCTGCCGGGATCGGACATCACCATGGAAGACGTGCTCAACCAGACCGCCATCACCTATCCGTACACCACGCTCACCGAAATGAAGGGCGAGCAGATCAAGATGGTGCTGGAGGACGTGTGCGACAACCTGTTCAATCCCGACCCGTATTACCAGCAGGGCGGCGACATGGTGCGCGTGGGCGGGCTGGAATACACCTGCGAACCGAATGCCGCGATGGGCAAGCGCATCCAGGACCTGCGCCTCGACGGCAAGCCGCTGGATGCGGGCAAGACCTACAAGGTGGCGGGCTGGGCGCCGGTGTCGGAGGCCGCACGCGATGCAGGCGGCGAGCCGATCTGGGACCTGGTCGCGCGTCATCTGCGCAACGAAAAGATCGTCAAGGCGACTGCTCCCAACGTGCCGAAACTGAAAGGCGTAGCCGGCAATCCCGGCATGATCTGAGATAGAAAGGAAAAGCCATGAACAAGCTCCGTTTCATCCTCGCCCTGCTGTTCGCACTGACCGCGCAGGCGACTATCGCCGCCGACAAGCCCAAGGGCATCACCTACCAGGACGTGAAATTGCAGATCGCGCGCATTCAGGTACAAGACGACATCAGCTTCGACGACGCCGTGGAATCGCTCAAGCTGCGCGCCAACCAGCACAACCTCAAGTTCGTCGGCGTGAATGCGATCTACAAGGAGATCGCGGCCCTCACCGGCCAGCCGTCGAAGCGCATGGAGATATTCAACTTCTGCGACGGCCTCACCGCCAACAAGATGCTCGCCGCCGACCCCATGATGATTGCCTTCATGCCCTGCCGCATCGCGATCCTGGAAGACGCACAAGGCAAGCGCTGGGTCGTGTCCATGATGATGGACCTCAAGATGATCAAGGCGCTGCCGACCGATGCGCGCCAGAGCGCCGAGAAAGTCATGGCCGCCATGAAGGATATGATGGTGGCGGCGAGCAAAGGGGATTTGTAAGTGGTGGGCGGACGCCCGTTAATAACTCATAGGAGACATAGCAACTTCCCCAAAGCGGACGTTTTGACTTCAAGTAATATCTCGCGACCAATTCTCTGGTGCGGGTGCCCACGCATCATCCAGGGGTTTTTCAAGCAGCGAACACACAGCGTTACCCAAATCAACACCTAAGTGCTCTAGTGCCGACTCTGCTCCGCCATCGACCATGTCAGCATTCAGTACGAATTGTTTGAACCGATCCCAATCTTTTGCCATCAGCTCTATCAAGATGCGAGCCAAATCGTAGGAAAGAAGATTGCCGTCATCTGGACGATGAAATGATTTCCCGGACCAAAACTCCTGGATTTCATTCTCACCCCAGAAGCAAAGGTGCTTCTGTCTCATTTCAGCAGGGGTATACAAAGGCACTCCACTACCTGCAAGGCGTCTTTCCGTGTTAACGGCAAGCCCCTCGTTTAACCACAAGGGGAGTGGCAAATGAGAGAGGCATCCATGAGTCATTTCATGGGCGATGATTGGTTCGATTGAATGCATATCAGCATCAACTGTCACGTAGTGACTACAACCTGAATTGATATGCATACCTCCGCTAAAAGCGAATTCCCCACCGTTGTCTGGATAATATTGGGATACATAGTCGTAATAGCTATCGGCATCATGAAACACAATCAAAATATCCTTCCCCCATTGGGGAATGCGAGCGATACCATCAAGAACCTTTGTGACGCGGTTAAGAGTGCGATTCATGTAGTCGATGGTCGCGCGAGAACGCTTTGTTCCAAGCGATGACAATAGAACAGCCCCTTCAGATTCAACAAGGATGTAACTTTGTCCTAAGGCTTGCTGGAAATGAACCATCCATCCGTGTTCACATGCATTCCACGCAAGTGCCTTTAGTTCTTCTGACGGCGCCCCTTCTACCCATGTGTGGACCTCACTCCAGTTAAGAATGGGGAAATTGTTGTGTCTGCTTATGTGGTCGGCAATCGGAAACGATGGCATGCCTTCAACTACTATCTCAATAGGTGCCGTTTCATTTTGATGGGCGAAGCCTTCAGTAGGCTCTACGGTTTTCTTCCCAAGAAGAGAGTTGAATAGTTTGCGCATCTTCGAATGACTAAATGAATAAGATAATAAATGCAGCTCGTAACGGCATCGTGCGGCAGTCTGAATTCATCCTCAACTAGAGGGGCTGCAATTGGCCGAAACCGCCGACACTTTCCTACTCCCACTCCAGCATCGGAAACACCCGTGCGATGTTGCGCCGGTTGGTGATATCGAACAGCAGCCACTTGTCTTTCTCCGATTGCGCGGCGGTTGCTATGGTCTGCTCCATGCTGTCGCCGCGTTCGATGGCGGCGCGCACGTCGGTCAGTAAAGTCGTCAGGTAACGTTTCTCGTCGTCCAGTGCCGCGCCGCCGTTCGCGGTGACCGGGCCGTGGCCGGGGACGATGCGGGCGGCAGGGGTGTTGCGCAATTGTTCGATGACGTTGAGCCAGGAGGGGATGTCGCCATCCACTGACGGTGTGCGCTCGATGAACAGCAGGTCGCCGGTCCACAGGATGTTGCTGGCGCTGTCCTGCACGGAGAGGTCGGAAGGGCTGTGCGCGACGGGGTGGGCGGTCAGGCGCAGCGTGCGTCCACCTAGGTCGAGTTCGTGTGTGGTGGCTACCGGCAGATCGGGCGGGATCAGCTCGCTGCCTTTCGCATCCTTGCCGACCCATTCGGCCTGGTTGCGCAGATAGGCTTCCTTGCGCAGCGCCATCTCATTTGCCAATTTGGCGTGTCCGACGAACACCGGTTTGTCCTGTTTGAATGCGGCGCTGCCCAGCGCGTGGTCGGGGTGGACGTGGGTGGTAATGACGTAGAGGATGGGCAGCCGTGTGGTCTTCCGGATCGCCTTGCGCAGTTGCGCGCCCACGGCCGGCGAGCCGCCGGTGTCGATCACGGCCACACCTTTGCTGCCGACGATGAAGCTGAGATTGCAGATGTCGCCGCCGTAATGCCCGGAGAGGTCCTTGTGTTCGCCGCGATGGACGTACACGCCGGGAGCCACCGTTTCCAGCGGAAACGAATCGGCGAGGGCGAGCGAGGGAAGAAGCGCGGACAGCAGGAATAGCAGTTTTGGCATGGGCACCTCCTGGTTCGAAGACGTTGATGTGCTGCGTGCGCCATTATGCCAGAGGCCTCGCGTTGCCCGCGGCGCAAGATGGGAGCGCGGCCGCTCCGGCCGGTGCGGTCAGGCGAGTTGTCGCTGCAGTGCAGCGCACAGTTCGGCGACTTGCTGCGGCTGGTCCAGGGCGTCGCCGCTGATCCAGAACGTGTCCTCGGCGCGCGCGCCCAGCGTGTTGATCTTGGCGCTGCGCAGTTCGATGCGGTGTTGCGCCAGTACGTGGGCGATGCGTGCCAGCAGGCCGGGGCGGTCGCCCGCCACGATGGAAAGGATGTGGCGGCCCTTCTCGTCGCGCGCGATGCCGACCTGCGGCTCGATCGGGAAGTGCTTGAGCTGGCGGCTGACCCGCCCGGCATGCGGCGCGGCGGGTGGCGCTTCGCTGGCGAGTTGCTGCGCCAGCTCGTATTCGATGTAGTTCATCACGTCGCGATACACGGTCTTGCTGTTGTTCGCGTCCATCACCTGAAAGCTGTCCAGCGCGTAACCGTGCCGGGTGGTGTGCACCTTGGCTTCCATGATGTTGTAGCTCATGTGCGCGAAGAAGTTGCAGATGCGGGCGAACAGCCAGGGCCGGTCCTGCGCATACACCAGCACCTGCAGGCCTTCGCCGCTGCGGCTCAGGCGCGTCTTGACGACGGCTGTGTCGCTGTTGACCCGATGCGCCAGCAGGCGCGTGTGCCATGCGATCTCGTGCGGTTCGTGGCGCAGGAAATAGTCCGCGTCGAACTGCGCCCACAGCGATTCGTAGATCTCGGGACCGACGGCGTACAGGGCCAGCGTCTCGGTGGCGAGGCGGCGCACTGCGCCGATCTGGTCGGCGACCTTGCCGCTGCTCATGAAGCGGCGGGCGGCATGGTAGAGGTCCTCCAGCAGCTTGGCCTTCCACGCATTCCATACCTTGGCGCTGGTGCCGCGGATGTCGGCCACGGTGAGCAGGTAGAGCGCGTCGAGGTGGCGCTCGCTCCCGAGGCGTGCGGCGAAGGCGGCGATCACGTCCTGGTCGGAAAGGTCCTGTTTCTGCGCGGTGGCGGACATGACGAGATGGTTCTCCACCAGCCATACGACGAGCTCGCTGTCCTCGCGCGTCAAGCCGTGCTGCTTGCAGAAACGCGCCGCGTCCGCGCGCCCCAGTGCGGAGTGGTCGCCGCCGCGGCCCTTGGCGATGTCGTGGAACAGGCCGGCGATGTACAGCACCTCGGGGCGCGCGAAGGCGCCGATCAGCCGGCTGCACAGCGGGAACTCGTGCGCGTACTGCGGCAGGGTGAAGCGGCGCAGGTTGCGCACCACCATCAGGATGTGTTCGTCCACGGTGTAGACGTGGAACAGGTCGTGCTGCATCTGGCCGACGATGCGGCCGAAGGCGGGCAGGTAGCGCCCCAGTATGTCCTGCTGGTTCATGCGGCGCAGGGCGTGGGTCAGGCCCTGCGGCTGGCGCAATATCTCCATGAACAACTCGCGGTTGCGAGGGGCGCGGCGAAACGCCGGGCCGATGGAGCGGCGCGCGCGCCACAGCGCGCGCAAGGTCGGCGCCGAGAACCCGCTCAGGCGCGGGTGCTGCTCCAGCAGCAGGAAACTTTCCAGGATGGCGGAAGGTTCATGTTCGAACAGCGCTTCGTCGCGCGCTTCCAGCCTGTCGTCGCGGGCGACGAAGCGTTCGTTGACGGGGTAAGGAACGGCTACCGGGAAGATGCGCGCACGCATGGTCTGCAGCAGCACGGCATTGAGCTGCAATATCTCCTTCTTGGTGCGGTAGTAGCGCTGCATCAGATGTTCGCTGGCGCGGCGCTGTGCGCTGGCCGCGATGCCGAGCTGTTCGGCGAGCGCGGTCTGGTATTCGAACACCAGACGGTCGTCGTGCCGGCCGGAAAGATAATGCTGGCGGATGCGCAGATCCTGCAACAGGCGTGCGTGGCGCGCGATCTGGCGCGCCTCGGCCGGCGTGATGAGGCCGGCTTGCGCCAATGCTTGCCAGGTATGGCCGAAGCCGCAGGCGCGCGAGATCCATAGCACAGTCTGCAGATCGCGCAGGCCTCCCGGGCTTTCCTTCAGGTTCGGTTCCAGGTTGTGGTCGGTATCGATGAAGCGGGTATGGCGCTGCTCCTGTTCCTGCGTTTTGGCGAGGTAGAAGGTGCGGCGGTCTAGATGCGCGGCGAGCGCATCGCGCATCTCCCGGAACAGCCCGGGGTCGCCGGCGATATGGCGTGCCTCCAGCAGGTTGGTCTGCACGGTCACGTCCGCAGATTCGGTGAGGCAATCGGCAACGGTGCGCACGCTGTGGCCGACCTCCAGTCCGGTGTCCCACAGTTTGCCGACCAGTTCCTGCAAGCGCTGCTGCAGCGCTTCATCCGGCTGCTGTGGCAGCAGGATGAGCAGATCGATGTCGGATTTGGGGTAGAGCTCGGCGCGACCGTAGCCGCCCACCGCGACCAGCGCCAGATCGGGCGGCATCGCGAGCATCTTCCAGATCGCGCGCAGGTGCTCGTCCATCAGTCTGGCGTGGGCGCGCAGATAGCGCGCGGGCGTCGGGCGCGCCAGGTATGCCTGCTGCAAGGCGTGCCGGGCGGCACGCAGGCTTTCCCGGATCGCCGCGATGGTCGTCATGGCATGGGTCAGGCGGGGACGGGCGGCGATCCGGCGGAGAGGGTCAGCACTTCGAAGCCGGTTTCCGTGACCAGCACGGTGTGCTCCCACTGCGCCGACAGGCTGTGGTCCTTGGTCACCACGGTCCAGCCGTCGCCCAGTTGCTTGATGCCGGACTTGCCGGCGTTCACCATCGGCTCGATGGTGAAGATCATGCCCGCTTCGAGTTTGACGCCGGTGTTGGCGCGGCCGTAGTGCAGCACCTGCGGCTCTTCATGGAACTTGCTGCCGATGCCGTGCCCGCAGAATTCGCGCACCACGCTGTAGCCCAGGCCTTCGACGTAGTTCTGGATCGCATGGCCGATGTCGCCCAGATGGGCGCCGGCGCGGACGGTGCGGATGCCGAGCCACATCGCGTGGTAGGCCGCCTCGCACAGGCGCTTGGCCTGGATCGAGGGTTCGCCGACATAGAACATACGGCTGGTGTCGCCGTGATAGCCGTCCTTGATGGTGGTGATGTCGAGATTGACGATGTCGCCGTTCTTCAGCTTCTTGTCGCCCGGCACGCCGTGGCAAACTTGGTGGTTGATCGAGGTGCAGATGGACTTCGGGTAGGGCGTGTGGCCGTGCGGCGCGTAATTGAGCGGGGCGGGGATACAGCCCTGCACGTTCACCATGTAGTCGTGGCAGAGCTGGTCGAGTTCACCGGTGGTCACGCCGACCTTGACGAACGGGGCGATGTAATCCAGCACTTCGCCCGCCAGGCGTCCGGCGATGCGCATTTTTTCGATTTCCTGCGGGGTCTTGATGCTGATGGACATGATGAATGTTCTGATTGCGATGGGTTGCGAGGATATTAGATAGGCCGGTGCAGCACAACAAAAAAGGCACGCCTTGCGGCGTGCCCTCCTGTTTGCGCCTGGCCGTGGGGCTTAGCGCTTGTTGCCGCTGTTGTGGCCGCGTCCCAGCGAGAAGCTGGTGCCCTGCGGGCGGCGATTGCTGTTGAACGGCGCCGGCGCGCGATTGCCGTTCACGTCGCCATTGGCGTTGCTGCGCGGCTGGGCATTGCCGGTGAAACGGTTGTGCGAATGACCTTCGCGGCGTTGTCCGCCGCGCTCGTCGTGCGGGAAACCGTGGCGGCTGTCCGGGGCGTGATGGCGCGGTGCGCCGGAGGCGTTACGCGGGCCGTTGTTGAAACGCGGGCCGCCGTTGCCGCGCGGTGCGCCGCGACCGCCGGGGGCGGCGGGACGCGGCTTGAACTTCGGCTCCAGGCCCTCGATGGTGTGCGCCTGGATGGCTTGTCCGGTGTAGCGCTCGATGTTGCGCAACGTGCCCGCGTCGCGGTTGGAGGCGAACGAGACGGCGATGCCGGAAGCGCCAGCGCGGCCGGTACGGCCGATGCGGTGCACGTAGTCCTCGGCGAACTTGGGCAGGTCGAAGTTGATGACGTGCGTGATGCCGGGAACGTCGATGCCGCGCGCGGCCACGTCGGTGGCGACCAGCACGCGCACGTTGCCGCGGCGCAGGTTGAGCAGCGTGCGGTTGCGTTCGCGCTGGTTCATGTCGCCGTGCAGGGCGGCGGCGGCATGGCCCTGTGCCGACAGGCTGTCGGCCAAGGTGTCGGCGTCGCGCTTGGTGGCGGTGAACACCACGGCCTGGTTCAGGTCGATGTCGCGCAGGATGTGGTCGAGCAGGCGGTTTTTGTGCGCCATGTCGTCCGCATACATCAGCTTCTGTTCGATGTTCTCGTGGCGCGCCTTGGTGGCGGCGACGCTGATGCGTTTCGGCGACTTCAGTAGGCGCTGCGCCAGGTTGCCGATCGCGCCGTCCAGCGTGGCGGAGAACAGCAGGGTCTGGCGCGTGGCCGGCGTTGCGGCGGCGATGCGTTCCACGTCGTCGATGAAACCCATGTCCAGCATGCGGTCGGCCTCGTCCAGCACCAGCATCTCCAGGCGCGAGAAGTCGATGCGGCCGCGCTCGATGTGGTCGATCAGACGGCCCGGCGTCGCCACCAGGATGTCCACGAAACCGGACAGCAGCTTGTTCTGCAGCGGGTAGGGCATGCCGCCGAGGATGCTCACCACCTTGAGGCGCATGTTCTTGCCGTACTTGTTGGCGGCGTCGGATACTTGCTGCGCCAGTTCGCGCGTCGGGGTCAGCACCAGCACGCGCGGGCCCTTGCTGCGCACGGTCGATTCGATCGACAGCTTTTGCAGAGCGGGCAGGATGAAGGCGGCGGTCTTGCCGGTGCCGGTCTGGGCGGAGGCCATCAGGTCATGGCCGGCCAGTGCTTCGGGGATGGCCTGCGCCTGGATCGGCGAGGGTACGGTGTAGCCGGCATCCTGTACGGCTTGCAGGATGGCCGGGGCCAGGCCGAGCGTGGCAAAGGTGACGGTGTTCTCAGTGACCGCAGGCGCGGCAGTTGCAGTGATATTCTCAGACATGGTTGTTCCTTGATTTTTTAAGATACAGCGCATGCGCGGCCTGTGGCCACACAATGAAATTCAGTAGGGGGGAAACCTCTACCGGCGCAAACAAACATCGTCGCTAACCGGTGAAGCTTGGCGCATCCGGCACGGATGCAGAGGGTCAGAAAACGATGGACTCGATACCGCCTCGGGAGCGGCAAGGCGCGCATTATACGGACGGGCGGAATAAAAGCCAGCAAAATATTGTTGCGGCTCAGGCTGTTCCGTCTTGCG
Organism: Sideroxyarcus sp.; assembly: GCA_052039615.1. Classification (GTDB taxonomy): domain Bacteria; phylum Pseudomonadota; class Gammaproteobacteria; order Burkholderiales; family Gallionellaceae; genus Sideroxyarcus. The sequence continues at coordinate 10,521 of JBQGEN010000253.1, forward strand.
GCAGGCAGGGCTACACTGTGCCCTGTGGGCAGCAAGGGGGGCTTGGCGTCACCGCCAGGACGAATGGCGGCACGGGGAGGTGGCATGAGACAGCGGGGCGTGATCTTGGCGGCGGTGCTGCTGCTCGGCGCTTGCGGCCAGCAGCAGGATGCGGGCTATCAGCCCGTGTTCTCCACGCGCGGGGTGGATACGCCGCGGGAATATGTGGTTGGGGTCCATCCCCTGCACAATCCCAAGCGCCTGGGCGAGGTATACGGCCCGCTCGTCGATCACCTCAATGCCAGGCTGCCGCAGGCGCATTTCCGGCTGGAGGCGTCGCGCAACTATGAGGAGTTCGAAAGGAAGCTGTATGGCAGACGTTTCGACTTCGCCCTGTCCGATCCCTACGCGACCGTGCGCGCGCTCAACTTCGGCTATCACGTGTTCGGCAAGATGGGCGATGACAGGACGTTGCGCGGCGTCATCCTGGTGCGCCGCGACAGCGGCATCCGCGCCGTGACCGATCTCAAGGGCAGGAAGGTCTCCTTCCCCGCGCCCACCGCCCTGGCGGGGGCCATGATGCCGCAATACTATCTGCACACGCACGGCATCGATGTGAACCGCGACATCGAGAGCATGTATGTGGGTTCGCAGGAGTCTTCCATCATGAACGTGCTGCGCGGTCATGTCGCGGCGGGCGCGACGTCGACGCTGCCGTGGCAGTCGTTCCGGCGCGAAAACCCGCGGCTGGCCGCGCAGCTGGCTGTGCAATGGCAGACGGAAAGCCTGCCGAACAACGGCTGGGTGGTGCGGAACGATGTCCCGCCCATCCTGGCGGAGAAGGTCAGCAAGGTGCTGGTCGGCCTGAACCGGACGGCAGAGGGTCGGGCGCTGCTGCGCAGGCTGGGCATTTCGCGCTTCGAGCATGCCAGCCGCGAGGCGTACGAGCCGGTCCGCAGCTATCTGGCGGTCTTTGCCGCGACGGTGCGGCATATCGAGTATTGAGGGCGATGAAACCGGGCAGATCCATCAGTGCGCTATGGCGCAGTTCGATACGCAGGCAGCTGATGCTGGGCTTCGCGCTGTCCTCCCTCGGTCTGATGCTGGGCTTCGGCTATCTGGTGCTCGAACAGCAGCGCGACGCGCTGTACCGCTTCTCCGTCGAGCGCGCGATCGAGCTGGCGCACACGCTTTCCATCAGCGGCACGTCGTGGGCGCTGGCCAACGATCTGGTCGGCCTGCAGGAAGTGGTGCAGGGCGTGGCGCGGACGCCCGACCTGCAACGCGCCTATTTCCTGGACCGGCACGGCGAGGTGCTGGCTTCGACCAATCCGGACGAGGTCGGCTTCTTCGTGACGGACGAAGTGAGCCGCGGCATGCTGGCCTCGACCGCGCGGGACCATATCGTGCTGCTGGATAGCGCCGCGCTGATCGTCATCGCCCACCCGGTCATGGCCGAGGGGCGGCAGCTCGGCTGGGCTCGAGTGGAGATGTTGCGCGATTCGGTGAATGCGAATCTGGCGGAGCTTACCCGGGTCTGGCTGCGCTTCCTGCTGTTCGCGGCGCTGACGGTATCGCTGGTCGCGCTGCTGCTGGCCGGTCGCCTGACGCGCGGCCTGGATCACCTCATGCAGGTTGCTTCCGCCGTGGAGCGCGGCTGGGGCAAGCGCCGCGCCGATACCGGACGGGCGGACGAGATCGGCGTGCTGGCGCGCCATCTGGATCGCATGCTGGACGCGATCGAGCAGCAGAAGAGGCTGATCAGCCAGAGCGAGGCCAGGTATCGCTTCCTTGCCGACAACATCTCCGATGTGATCTGGATTGTGAATCTCGAAACGCAGCGCTGGGAATACATGAGTCCCTCGATCGAGAAGATGCTGGGCTACAGCGTGGACGAGATGCTGGCGCAGCCGGTGCTGCAGTCGCTGACGGCACAGTCCCATGCCGAGCTGCAGGGCCGGATCGCCGAGCGCAGAAAACTGTTCCTGAGCGGCGCGGACAGGGGCAACGTCTATACGGACGAAGCAGAGCAGCACCGCCGCGACGGCATGACCGTGTGGACGGAGTTGTCCACCCATTTCGCGCGGAACGAGCAGGGTGAGCTGATCCTGCTGGGCGTGACGCGCGACATCAGCGAGCGCAAGAAGGCCGAGGAGCAGATTCGCAATCTGGCGTTCTACGACACGCTGACGCAGCTGCCCAACCGGCGCCTGCTGCAGGACCGTTTCAATCTGGTGCTGTCCGCCTGCCGGCGCAACAAGCAGTATGCGGCGCTGATGTTCGTCGACTTGGACAATTTCAAGCCGCTCAACGACGAGCACGGCCACGACGTCGGCGATCTGCTGCTGGTGGAGGTGGCGCGCCGCCTCAGCAGCTGCGTGCGCGAGGTCGATACCGTGGCGCGCTTCGGCGGCGACGAGTTCGTGGTGATGCTGAGCGAACTGGACGCCGACCAGGCCACTTCGCTGACCCAGGCCGGCGCGGTGGCCGAAAAGATCCGGCAGATTCTGGGCGAGCCTTACCACTTGCGCGTACTGCAGGAGGGCGACCTGGCGCCGCACGTTGTCCAGCATCGCTGCACGGCCAGCATCGGCGTGGTGCTGTTCAGCGATCATGGCGTCACCCAGGAAGACCTGTTGCGGCTGGCCGATGCGGCGATGTACCGGGCCAAATCGGCCGGCCGCAACCGGGTGTATTTCGCTGATTCATAGCATTTTCATCTACCTGCTCCGATTGCCGCTCTGTGCTAGAATGCGCCCCCTTTGAATTCTGCACAGGTAGCACACCATGTCCCGCGCTCTCCGCAACATCGCCATCATCGCCCACGTCGACCACGGCAAGACCACCCTCGTCGACCAGCTTCTGAAACAAAGCGGCACCTTCCGCGAGAACCAGAAGGTGGATGTGCGCGTCATGGACAGCAACGATCTGGAAAAAGAGCGCGGCATCACCATTCTGGCCAAGAATACCGCGATCGAATTCGAAGGCACCCACATCAATATCGTCGACACCCCGGGACACGCCGACTTCGGCGGCGAGGTGGAGCGCGTGCTGGGCATGGTGAACGGCGTGCTGCTGCTGGTGGACGCAGTGGAAGGCCCGATGCCGCAGACCCGTTTCGTGACCAAGAAAGCGCTGGCGCTGGGCCTGAAGCCCATCGTCGTGATCAACAAGGTCGACCGTCCCGGCTCGCGTCCGGATTGGGTGCTGAACCAGACCTTCGATCTGTTCGATAAGTTGGGCGCCTCCGACGAGCAGCTCGATTTCCCCGTGATCTATGCCTCCGGCCTGAACGGCTGGGCCTGCCTGGACCTGAAGGATGCGCCGTCCAACGGTGGTTCCGCTGCCGACATGAAGCCGCTGTTCAATACCGTGCTCAAGCACGTTCCGACGCCGCCGGGCAGTCCCGATGCGCCGCTGCAACTGCAATTGGCTGCGCTCGACTACTCTACCTTCACCGGTCGTCTCGGCGTCGGCCGCGTGCTGAATGGCCGCATCAAGCCCGGCCAGCAAGTGGTGGTGATGAACCACGAGCAGCAGGTCGGTTCCGGCCGCATCAACCAGGTGCTGGGTTTCCAGGGTCTGGATCGCGTGCCGGTGGATAGCGCCGAAGCGGGCGACATCATCATCATCTCCGGTCTGGAAGACATCGGCATCGGCGTCACCATCTGCGACAAGGACAATCCTGTCGGTCTGCCCATGCTGACCGTGGACGAGCCGACGCTGACCATGGACTTCATGGTCAACACCTCGCCCTTGGCCGGCACCGAAGGCAAGTTCGTCACCAGCCGCCAGATCCGCGACCGCCTGACCAAGGAGCTGCTGACCAACGTCGCGTTGCGCGTGGAAGATACCGAGGATGCCGACGTGTTCCGCGTCTCCGGTCGCGGCGAACTGCACCTGACCATCCTGCTGGAAAACATGCGCCGCGAAGGTTTCGAGATGGCCGTGGGCAAGCCACGCGTGGTGTACAAGGAGATCAACGGCGAGAAGTGCGAGCCGTACGAGAACCTCTCCATTGATCTGGAAGATGGACACCAGGGTGCGGTGATGGAGGAGATCGGCCGCCGCCGCGGCGAACTGACCAACATGGAGTCCGACGGCCAGGGCCGTACCCGCCTGGAGTACCACATCCCGGCGCGCGGCCTGATCGGCTTCCAGTCCGACTTCATGACCATGACGCGCGGCACCGGCTTGATCGGTCACGTGTTCGACGACTACGGTCCCGTCAAGGCCGACCTGCCGGGCCGCCACAACGGCGTGCTGATCTCGCAGGAGGACGGCGAGGCCGTGGCCTATGCGCTGTGGCACCTGGAAGACCGCGGCCGCATGTTCGTGTCCCCCGGCGACAAGCTGTACGAAGGCATGATCATCGGCATCCACAGCCGCGACAACGACCTCATCGTCAATCCGATCAAGGGCAAGAAGCTCACCAACGTGCGCGCCTCCGGCACGGACGAAGCGGTGCGCCTGACTACGCCGATCAAGCTGACGCTGGAATCCGCCGTCGAATTCATCGACGACGACGAGCTGGTGGAACTGACACCGAAGTCCATCCGCATCCGCAAGCGTTACCTGAAAGAGATGGATCGCAAGCGCGCGGTCAAATCTTCTTCTTAAATTGGTGCGGGGTCTGGCGTTGCCAGGCTGGTATCGGACAAGGGACGCTGCGGCGTCCCTTGTCATTTCATCTTGATTTATACTGCCCGCCCACCCACAACCGGAGTAAGTGCCATGAAAAAGACATTGTGCTTCGTCGGACTCGTGTTTGCGGCAATCTCGGCTCATGCAGGCGTACAGGGGAAGGAAGTCAGCTACAAGGCCAACGGCACCACGCTCAAGGGTTACATCGCCTATGACGATGCGGTGCAGGGCAAGCGTCCCGGCATCCTGGTGGTGCATGAATGGTGGGGGCACAACGAATATGCGCGCATGCGCGCCCGCATGCTGGCCGAGCAGGGCTACACCGCGCTGGCGGTGGACATGTACGGCGACGGCAAGCAGGCGCACCATCCGGACGATGCCGGCAAGTTCGCCGGCGAAGTGGCGAAGAACGCCGCGCTCGCCAAATCGCGCTTCGACGCCGCGCTCGACCTGATCCGGAAGCACAAGACAGTGGATGGCGCCAATATCGCCGCCGTCGGCTACTGCTTCGGCGGTTCGGTGGCGCTTAACATGGCGCGCATGGGGGCGCCGCTCAAGGCGGTGTTGAGTTACCACGGCGGGCTTTCGACGACAGCTCCGGCCGAAGCGGGCAAGGTCAAGGCGCGTATCGCCTCTTTCACCGGCGAGGACGATCCGGCGATCCCGGCTGAGCAGGTCGCCGCCTTCCGCCAGGAGATGGACCAGGCGGGCGTGATCTACAAGGTGGTGACCTATCCCGGCGCCAGACACGCTTTCACCAACCCGGATGCGGACAAGCTCGGCCAGCAGTTCAACAGGCCGCTGGCTTACCATGCGGCGGCCGACAAGGCTTCGTGGGACGAGGGGCTGGCGTTTTTGGCGGATGCGTTCAAAACGAAATAGACAGGGCAAGACTGCATGACATTGGAATTCCTCTGGATCACTGCCGCGCTGGCGCTGCTGTTCGTGCTGCTGGCGTTGCAGTTGCGGCAGCCGGCGCGCGCCGCGCAGATGCTGGAACAGCAGCACCGCGCCATGCTCACCGATCTGCACGACGGGCTGAACAAGCAGGGTGACCGGCTCATTGCGGCGCAGGCGGCAGAATCGGAACGGCTGCGTTTCGGGGTAAGCGAAGAGCTGCGCGCCACACGCGATGCCATCGGCGCACTGCGCACCGAGATGCTGGCGCAGATGCTGGAGAAGCTGGCGGAGCAAGGGCGCGCCGACCAGAAGCTGATCCAGGAGTCGTTCAACAATGCCTCGCAACACCTGCGCAACAGCATCGAGACCCTGAGCAAGACGGTGGATGGCCGGCTGGAGCAGATCGGCGGCAAGGTCAACGAGCGCCTGGACGAAGGTTTCAAGAAGACCAACGAGACCTTCGTCAGCGTGATGGCGAGGCTGGCGACCATCGACGAAGCGCAGAAGAAGATCGACGGCCTCACCACCAACGTGGTGAGCCTGCAGGAACTGCTGGGCGACAAGCGCTCGCGCGGGGCGTTCGGCGAAGTGCAGCTGGAGGGCCTGGTGCGCAACATCCTGTCGCCGCAAGCCTACGAGATGCAATACACCCTGCCCAACGGCAGCCGCGCCGACTGCGTGCTCAAGCTGCCGGAGCCGACCGGCATGGTGGCGGTGGACTCCAAGTTTCCGCTGGAGAACTACCACCGCATGTTCGATGCGGCAAGTCCTGCCGAGAGGCTGGTGGCGGAAAGGCAATTCAAGGCCGACGTGAAGAAGCACGTGGACGACATCAGCGGCAAATACATTATCCCCGAGGTTACCTCGGACGGCGCGGTGATGTTCATCCCGGCCGAGGCGGTGTTCGCCGAGATTCACGCGCATCATTCCGACATCGTGGATTACGCCATGCAGCGCCGCGTATGGATCGTGTCGCCGACCACGCTGATGGCGGTGCTCAACACCGCGCGCGCGGTGATGAAGGACGTGGAGACGCGCAAGCAGGTGCACATCATCAAGGACGAGCTGGGCAAGCTGGGCAAGGACTTCGGCCGCTTCGACGAGCGCATGAAGAAATTGGCCGAGCATATCCGCCAGGCGAACAAGGACGTGGACGACGTGCAGATCAGCAGCCGCAAGATCACCGAGCAGTTCGCAAGAATCGAACGCGTCGAGCTGGATCAACCGCAATCGTTGGAAGACAGAACATGAAGATCGCCATCGCCCAGATCAATTGCACCGTCGGCGACCTCGCGGGCAACGCCGCCAAGATCGCCGACTATGCACAGCGCGCCAGGGAGCAGGGCGCTTCCATCCTGCTGACACCGGAGTTGAGCCTGTGCGGATATCCGCCGGAGGACCTGTTGTTGCGCGCCGGCTTCTATCAGGCGTGCGATGCCGCGCTGCACGATCTGGCGCAGCAGGTGCACGGTATCACGCTGATCGTCGGGCATCCGCACGTGGCCGGCGAGCGCCACTACAATGCCGCCTCGGTGCTGCGCGAGGGCAAGATAGTGGCGACCTATCACAAGCACTCGCTGCCCAACCACAGCGTGTTCGACGAGGAGCGCTATTTCGCCCATGGTAGCGAGCCGTGCCTGATCGAGGTGGACGGCATCGTGTTCGGCCTCAACATCTGCGCCGACGTGTGGCAGGAGCATGCCGCGCTGCGCGCGCAGGAAGCGGGCGCGCAAGTGCTGCTGGTGCTCAATGCGTCGCCCTATCACTTCAACAAGCAGAACACGCGTTACGACACCATCCGCGACCGCGTCGGCGATACCGGGCTGGGGGTGGTGTATGCCAATCTGGTGGGCGGACAGGACGAGCTGGTGTTCGATGGCGCCTCGTTCGTGATGGACGACAAGGGCGAATTGACCCACCAGTTCCCGGCGTTCGAGGAGGTGCTGGGTTTCGTCGAGTTTCATGATGGCAAGCCGGTGCCGGGCGTGCGCGAGAGCGTGGTCAAGGACGAGGCCAGCATTTACCGCGCCCTGTGCCTCGGCGTGCGCGACTACATCGGGAAGAACAATTTTCCCGGCGTGCTGCTGGGCTTGTCCGGCGGCATCGATTCCGCGCTGACGCTGGCAGTGGCGGTGGATGCGCTGGGCGCAGACAAGGTGCTCGCGGTGATGATGCCGTCGCCCTACACGGCGCAGATGAGCATCGACGATTCGCGCGAGATGGTGAAGTTGCTCGGCGTGCGCTACGAAGAACTGGACATCCTGCCGACCTTCACTGCGCTGCAGGATACGCTGGCGCCGGTATTCAAAGGTTTGCCGTCCGACACCACCGAAGAGAACCTGCAGGCGCGCATCCGCGGCACCCTGCTGATGGCGTTATCCAACAAGAGCGGCTCGCTGGTGCTGACCACCGGCAACAAGTCCGAAATGACGGTCGGCTACTGCACGCTGTACGGCGACATGGCGGGCGGGTTCGCGGTGCTCAAGGATGTGAGCAAAACCTGGGTGTATCGCCTTTCGAATTATCGCAACACGCTCGGGCGCGTCATCCCGGAACGCATCATCACCAGGCCGCCCAGCGCCGAGTTGAGACCGGACCAGACCGACCAGGACAGCCTGCCGCCGTACGACGTGCTGGATGCCATCATGGCCTGTTACGTGGAGCAGAACATGAGCATCGGCGAGATCGCGGCGCTCGGCTATGCCATGGCCGATGTGCGGCGCGTGGTGAAACTGATCCGCATCAACGAATACAAGCGCCGCCAGGCGCCGGTCGGCGTGCGCATCACCGGTCGCGGTTTCGGCAAGGATTGGCGTTATCCGATCACCGTGCGTTATCAGGATGAATATTGAGCGGGCGATGGGTCGCCTGGCAGACAAGGAGCAGGATATGGAACGAACGGAAGCAGAAGTTTTTCACGCGCGGCTCAAGGGAAAGTTCTACGGCATGCTGCAATGGCAGGACCTGGATGCGCTGTGGGCTCGCGTCAAAGGCGGCCAGTGGTTCTTTTACCAGGTGGGCGAAACGTTGCCGCAAAGTCCGCTGGGCGGCGACGATCTCGCCGTGCGCATCGATGCGCTGGACAAGCTGCTGCGCGATGACCACGACTACCATCTGTGCGGCATCGTCTATGCCGACCATATCGAGCAGCCCACGCTGATCAAGGTCTACGACCCCAACCACCTGGGTTCCTCGTGCAGCAAGTCCGCTACGCCGCCGCGCTGGGTACTCAGCACCGCACAGCCGCCGCTCATCGAGAACCATGCGCCCACACCCGAGAATCGCAGGCGCTGGTGGCAGATGTTCAACGCCTAGTGCTGCGTACGCCGCCGCTGGCGGTCCTTTCTCGCCAGCACGACATGCAGCGGCACCAGCAACACTAAGGCCACACCCAATATCTGATGCAGCATGCTGAACGCATCGCGCCAGTCTTCGTGCGGCGGGTAGTACAGCGTCAAGCCGCTGCCCGCCAATAGCGCGAGCGCCACCGACAATGCCAGCCCGCTCGCGCGGTTGCGTTGCGCGCGCCAGTTGCCGTGCTGGTGCAGCGCGTACAGGCGGCCCACTATCCACAGCAACACATAAGCTGCCACGCCGTGCAGCACCAGCGCGCGGTGGCGCCAGCCGCGCAGCGGATCGCTGTAGTCGTCCGCATCCAGATACCAGCCCAGCACTATCCACAGCGCACCGCTCAGCACGACCGGCCAGATCGCCGCCAGCAGTTGCCGGCGCGCCGGTGGCGTCAGATGCATGCCCCACGCACTCATGGTTTGCCTCCTGTCATGACGTGACGGTCGAGCAGCAGCGCCAGCCGCGTCAATCTGCCCAGTGCGCGCACCGAGAGCGTCGCGCCGGAGATGCCGTCGATCTGTTTGTCCAGTTTTTTGCCGCCATCCAGTTTCGCGCCGGAGAACTGCGCGGTGAACGACGGGCTCTTCACTTCCCAGCCGCGACTCTCGCGGTAGACCAGCACCTTCACGCGCTCCACCGCGCCCTTGTCGATCGCGACGCCGACGGTGATCGGCATCTCCTTGCCGATCTCGTCCAGCACCCACACGGTGCGCGTGCCGCTGCGCCAGTAACGCACTCGCGCAGCCGGGTAATCGTGTTCGAGGATGGCGCGCACGGCAGGTTGCAGCTCGCCTGTGATCCACAGTGTTTCCGCGGCGAGCGGCTGCCCGAAGGTTTCGCCGAGGAAGCGACTGATCTCCGCTTCCTGATCGGCGGCCCACGCCGGTAGCGCCAGCATGAGCAACAGCAAAGTGCGCAGAGCAGCCATATCAGAACTGGTAGCCGAGGCCGAGGTTGAACCCGTCGTACTCATCCTGTCCGCTCGGCGATTGCTGGTTCTGGTGATCCAGCTTCACCACCACATCGGGATGCGGCCAGTAGTTCACGCCTAAGTCGGTCTGCTTGTAGCGGCTGTCTGTCGTGTCGCCGGCGCGGTTGTCCCAAGTGCTGCGGCGGGCGAACACGCCCCATTGCTCGGTGAATTTCCACGCGGGTTCCACATACCAGCCGTTCTGCTTGTCCGCGCCAACCGCCTTGGGGCCGCTGCCGTCGAGGCTCCAGCCGGCATACAGCGCGCGCAATCCGAACCTGCCGTGGTTCACCACCGCATGCGTTTCATACAGTGTGGCTGCACCGGCCGTGGTGTCGGCGCTCTGGGTGATGTCCGCCTGGCGCTGCACGGTTCCGGCCAGTTCGATGCCGGGGATGCCGGCCCACTTCAGGCGCGCGGTGTAGGCCGGGTCTTTTGCCCTGGCGCCGGCAACGCTGAGTCGTCCGTCGCGCACCGCGTAGTTCTTGGCCGCGGTCGTCGCCAGACCGCTGGTGATGGCGATATCGGCGCTGAACGCGTCGTCCATGCGCGCGGTGAGCGCAACACCGCCTTCGCGCCAAGTCGTCGGGATGATGTTGGTCTCCACCGGGTTGCGCTCCACACCGTAGAATGTCGGCGGCTCATGCGTCTCGCTGATGATGCCGACCGGCATCACCATCATGCCGGCCTTGACCGACAGCGCATCGCTCACGCTGAAATCCAGATAAGCCTGCTCCACCGCCACCACGCCCGAGCTGCCGGCAGCGGTGTCCTTGGCCATCGCGTGCTCCACTTCCAGTTCGGAGAAGAAGCGGATCTGCTC
>JBQGEN010000254.1:0-1739 GCA_052039615.1 Sideroxyarcus sp.
AATGTCCGCTTCTATGTCCGGTTTATCGCTAACCATTCAGTATGTTTATCAGGACATTATTGATACTTAAAGGGTGTTTCGACCAATCTAAAAGACCGGTTCGAGCGCTTGGGGTTTACGGTTGGTGATCGTTTGACGTCACGCCTCTTGGCACACGGCCCATTGACCGGGCCCCCTCGTTGTGAGCTGTTATAGGTATCATATGTCCGCCGATTTCATTCCAGAAGTGGAGATTCACCTGGCCGAACAGGATCCGCGGAGCGGAGTTTGGCACTACAAGTTCACGATCAAGGACCCGGCGAACAACAATCGCCAGTACCCGGTCGACTACGCCGGTGCGGAGCTCGATTTCAAGGACCCCGAGACCCTCAAGCAGCTCTGGAAAACCTACGGGTTTGACTTCGACCGGGAGTACGGGAGCGAGTAGCGCCGGCGTTTCTACGGGTAGGTAATGATTCCGCGGCCCAGAATGCGCCCGTGCTCTAGGTCATCGACGGCCATGTTGATCTCCTCAAGGCTATATCGATCGGTCACGAGATCGTCGAGCTTCAGCTTGCCTTCCCGGTACCACCGGACGAACAGCGGGAAGTCACGCTCCGGGCGGCAGTCTCCGCCGCTCGTGCGCGTGAAAGACCGGTTGCCGATGAACAAGCTCGTATCCAAGACCGCGCGGGCGCCGGGGGGCGTAATGCCGATGAGCAAGGCGGTCCCGCCTCTGTTGAGACCCGAATACCCCGCTCGCACGGAGCGTAAGATTTGCTCCTGGGTTTGCGGCAAACCGACCGCGTCGATGGCGTAATCGACCCCGCCGCCGGTCATCTCCCGAACGGCTCCAACCGCGTCGACTTCCCGCGCGTTGATTCCATGCGTCGCGCCGAAGCGCCGCGCGAAGGCGAGCTTGTCATCGCTTACGTCCACGGCGATGACGGGATGAGCATCGACGATGGCCGCCGCTTGGATAGCGCAAAGCCCTATGCCGCCCGTGCCGAACACCGCCACGGATTGGCCCGGCCTCACCCGAAGCGTATTGACGATGGCTCCGGCTCCCGTCATGACGGCGCAGCCGATGATAGCCGTTACATCCGTCGCAACATCCTTGGGCATCGGCACCACGACGCGATCGGACGCCAAGGCATACTCCGCCCAGGTCGCGGCCGAACCTGAAACCTCCGTACCGCGCCACACGAAGGTATACTGCGCGCGGTCGTTCAACGTATGGTTGACGAGCGGGAGCGGGGTATTGGAATTATCGCGATCGACCCACGTCGTCATGACGTGGTCGCCTTCTTTCACGTGACGGACGTCCCGTCCGGCCGCGACCACGACGCCCGTCGATTCATGACCCAATAGAGCCGGAAGGCGGTCACCAGGCCGGGCCTGCCTGCGCATCGTATGAATTTGCGAATGACAGACGCCGCTCGAAAAGAGCTTCACCAAAACCTGATCATCGGCAGGATCGGGAAACTCAATTTCATCGATGACCAACGGCTTGTTGGGTTCCACCAGGATCGCCGCACGGCCTTTAATGCTCATGCTCATGCCCTCCACTCCCATGCCGTGGCGTTGTGAACGGATCGCGCGCCGTTTGATGTTCCGGTGCGACCGATGACACTACTGTGTCATAGACAGGCCCGCAACATATTTCTCACCGCATGAGCCACAGGTTTGAGTCCGAGACCTTCAACGCAGGACTTTCACTGTCGTTTCTCGAACCATGCTGTCAGATTCAGCTGAGAATT
>JBQGEN010000255.1:0-17872 GCA_052039615.1 Sideroxyarcus sp.
CAGCTTGATCGGCACGTAGACGGTGCCCTCGCTGCGCCGCACCAACAGGGCGATGTTGCGACCGCGCGGCACTTTCTTCAGCACCTCGTTGAACTGGTCGAAGTTATGTATCTCGACATTGCCGACGGCGAGGATCACATCGCCTCGCTGCAGTTGGCTGCGGGCAGCCGGCCCCTTCAGATCCTCGACCAGCAGACCGCCGTCGACTTGCAGCTCAGCCTTTTGCTGCTCGTTCAGCTCGCTCACGACCAATCCCAGGCGCGTCTCGCTCTCCGAAGCGCCCTCTTTGCCGCCGCGCGGGGCGACGGCCACGCCGTCCGCCTGTATCTCGCCCACCACCAGCGCCACGTCCAGCGTGCCGCCCTTGCGCCACAGCTGCACGCCGACCTTGAGGCCAGGCTTGGTTGCCGCGACGATGCGCGGCAGGTCAGCCGAGGAGTTCACCGCCTTGCCATCGAATTTGAGGATCACGTCGCTGGCTCGTACGCCGGCCTTGTCCGCCGGACCGCCCTTTTCCACGCCGGAGATCAGGGCTCCGGCGACCTTGGGCAAGCCGAACGAATCCGCCAGTTCGCGCGTCACTTCCTGTATGGTCACCCCGATGCGGCCGCGCGTGACTTTGCCTGTGGTGCGCAATTGGCTGACCACGTCCATCGCCACGTCGATGGGAATGGAGAACGACAATCCCATGTAACCGCCGGAACGGCTGTATATCTGGGAATTGATACCAACTACCTCGCCCTTCATGTTGAACAACGGGCCACCCGAGTTGCCGGGATTGATCGCCACATCGGTCTGAATGAAGGGCACGAAGTTCTCTTGCGCCAATGAACGCTCCTTGGCACTGACGATGCCTGCCGTCACGCTGCTGTCGAAGCCGAAGGGGGAACCGATCGCCAGCACCCACTCGCCAACCTTGAGCTGATCAGGTTTCCCCAGCGCGACCTTGGGCAGGCCGGTCGCATCGATCTTGAGTAATGCCACATCGGTACGTTTGTCCGAACCAATCACCTTGGCCTTGAATTCACGCTTGTCGGTCAGGCGCACAGTGATCTTGTCGGCCCGGTCCACCACATGCGCATTGGTCAGGATGTAGCCGTCGGCGCTGATGATGAAGCCGGAACCCAGCGATTGCGACTCCTGCTCGCGCGGCATTTGCGGCGCAAAACGCCGGAAGAACTCATAGAACGGATCGTTCTCCGGCAGATTGGGGATACCCTGAAACTGCGGCAGACGGCTGATCTGGGTAGTGCTGACATTCACCACCGCCGCCCCCTGTTTTTCCACCAGTTCGGTGAAATCGGGCAGGTCGTTGGCCGTTGCCGCCTGAATGTAGAGTCCGAACAGTGCGAATAACGCGAATTTCTTCAGCATGATGCGCTTAGCCTCCTGGTGAATCGACGATCAAGAATCCGTTTGCGCTGTAACAATGGATGTGGCGACAGCCTGCCCTATCCCGGGCGCAAGCCTTGCCGCGACAAAGCCAAGCAGCAAGCCGACAGCCGCTCCCGCAACCGCATAGATATCGCGCGCCAGCACATCGCTCGCCAGACTGGCACCAAAGATGCCGCCCGCGAAAAGCAGAGCGAGGGGAAACAGATACATCTTTGTAGCGCCGCGCAGCAATACGCCATCCGGTAGAGACACACGAACCTCGTCGCCGACCTTGGCGCGGGCCTGGTTGCGGACCATGAAATGGCGCGGTTTGTTGCTGCAGAATAATTTGGTCAGGTTGCCGCTGCCGCAACCGCCGGCCGTATCGCAATGGCCGCAACCGCCATTGCCCAGAGGTTGCACGGAAGCTTCCTCCCCCAGCACCTGAACGACGATGGCGCGCATTTCCAGCATGTCATTGCCCCGCGTAACGTACGGAATCGGCGACCTGTATCACGGTCCTGGCCGGCACTTCGCCGACCACCGTAACCAGGGAATCGCCGACGATGCGGTTATAGACATGCACCGCGCCCTGACCGGCCAGGCCGGAATGAAAGTGCGCCAATTCACCGACTTTCTCGATGAACACCGATATGCCCGCCAGTCCGTCGGAGAACACCATATGGATGACCGGCTCCTTGTTCTCCCGGAACGGCCGGCGCATCTCGAGTATCTTCCTGAAGCCCGAAGGCAGCGCGTCCACCTGCCAGCCGCTCGACTCCACCAGCTGTTCCGCCTTCTCCGGGAGTTGGGATTGCGGCGGCACCGGCTCGCCGGGAGATGGCTTGTCCTGCGTGATCCACTTGTGGTCGATATCGCCGTTGATGTTCAAACGTACGAATGCATACTGCTCGATGATGTAGCCGTGATCGCCCACCACGGCGGCCTTGAGCAACAGACCCGTGTCGTAATGCGCCCACATTTTGTGGGTGTAACGCAGGTTGTCCTTGGGCTGGAAAACGACCGTGTGCACGTGATGGCCGGCGACCTCATCCTCCTCTTCCCGCCTGATCGTGTAGCTGTCTTTCAGCGCCGAAATCCGCTCCGGCAGCAACGCGGGGAATGCGCGCCGGATCTGGCGCTTCTCGATCCTGACCTTACGCCCGTCGGCGTACAGCCAGACCTGGTCGTTGTTGCGAATGAGTTCGCGCCTGCCGCCGCCGATCCCCTCCAGCCGCTCATGTTCGCCATCCTCGTCGGAAATATGCGTGATGCGCGACATCTCGACACGTCCGCCCGATTGATACACGAATTCACCGCTGTAATTGGTCTGGTGCGCCGCGAACGCCATGGTCTTCAGCCAGTCCGCCTCATCCCCCTGCAAAGGGTCGGCAAGAGCCGGTGCAAGACCAAGCTGCACCAACAGGAAAAGCAGATATCCGGCTTGTCGCATCGTTTTTTGCACTAGCGCCCAGCCACCGCGTGAATATAAGAAGCCGCACCATGCACGTCAGCGCTGGGGGAAAATTCCTGATGCGCCATCAGATAATCATCGGCCTGGGCCGAAACGGCGCGCATCGCGGCGGAGTTGCCCGCTTGCACCGCAGCCATCTGCGGAGCGGGCTCGTTGCCGACCTGCAACGACAGCCAGGCGACCAACGCCAGCGCCATCACGGATGCGGCGGCAGAGAGCGCGAAATTGCGGATACGTTGGGAAGTGCGGTTATGCGGCGCGAATATGACGGGTTCGGCTTGGAGTCGCTCATGGAAGGATTTTCCGAAACTTTTGCAAATATGGTCGGGCTGTCGCAGGGCATCGCCTATCAGATGATAGCTTTCCCAATGCTGCCGCGTCTCCGGATGGCGTTTGAGCTTGTCGAAGAAGACTTCCGCCTGGTCCTCGAACATCTCTCCATCCATCAACGCCGAAATTTCCTGTTTCATCCTCACCACCTTCTATCTTCACTGGTACCCAACAACGGGCGCAGATTGGCGGCAATCGCCTCACGTGCCCTGAAAATCCTCGACCGGACCGTACCGATCGGGCAATCCATCACTGCCGCGATCTCCTCGTAACTCAAGCCTTCGATCTCGCGCAACGTCAAGGCGGTACGCAGATCGTCAGGCAATTCTTGCAGCGAAGAGTTCACCACTTCCACCACCTGCTTGCTCATCAATTCGTTCTCGGGCGTCGCCACCTCATGCAACAGCGCCGCATCCTCGAAGTCTTCCGCCTCTTCCGAGTCGAACGGCGTGCTGGTTGGCGCCCTGCGCCCCTGCGACACCAGATGATTCTTGGCAGTATTGATGCCGATCCGGTACAGCCAGGTATAGAACGCACTGTCCCCGCGGAACGCCGGCAATGCGCGATACGCCTTGATGAACGCATCCTGGGTGACATCCTCGGCCTCCGCGGCATTACGCACGAAACGCGAGATCAATCGCCCCAGGCGGCGCTGGTATTTTGCCACCAACAGCTCGAACGCGTGCTTGTCGCCGCGTTGCGCACGCTCCACCAGCTGCTGATCGACCTCCCTGTCACCCATTCCGTTTCCCGGTTTATTGATTTGAGCCGCATGCAATGGTTCGCAAGCGGTTCGGCAGTATAACCGGACGGGCACACCCGCGTCAGCATTGCCCACAGCCGCCGAATGGACAGCGGGCACGAAAATTAGTTCATTCGCCGGCTAATGGCTTGCTCAAGTTTGGTATAGTTCGCAGGATAGACAACCTGATCTGGACAAGCGTGTGTTGCGTTTCGATACTCTCATTATCGGCAGCGGACTGGCCGGCCTGTCACTTGCGCTCAGACTGGCGGACCGACAGAAAGTGGCCGTCATCACGAAAAAATCCCTGCTGGACGGTGCCAGCGCTTGGGCCCAGGGTGGTATCGCCGCCGTACTGTCGGATGACGACACTGCAGCCGAACACATCCAAGATACGCTGGTCGCCGGCGCCGGCCTGTGCGACCCGGACATCACCCGCTTCGTGATCGAACATGGCGCAACGGCCATCGAGTGGCTGATCGCGCAAGGTGTGCCCTTCACCCGCGATGCCGGCTCGGACAGCGGTTACCATCTCACTCGCGAAGGCGGCCACAGCCATCGCCGCATCATCCATGCCGCCGACGCCACCGGCTTGGCGGTGCAAGAGACCATCGCCGCCAAGGCGCGCAGCCATCCCAACATCACCCTGCTGGAACGCCATATCGCCGTCGACCTCATCACCGGCCGGAAATTGCGCCGCCAGGACAATCGCTGCTATGGCGCGTATGCACTGAACAACCTGAACGGCGAAATCATCACCATTGCAGCCCAGAACACGGTGCTCGCCACCGGCGGGGCGGGCAAGGTCTATCTGTATACGACCAACCCGGACACCGCCACCGGCGACGGCATCGCCATGGGCTGGCGCGCGGGTTGCCGCGTCGCCAACATGGAGTTCATCCAGTTCCATCCGACCTGCCTCTATCATCCGCACGCCAAATCCTTCCTCATCAGCGAGGCGGTGCGCGGCGAAGGCGGCATATTGAAACTGCCTGATGGCACACCTTTCATGCCATGGCACGACGATCGTGCAGACTTGGCACCACGAGACGTCGTGGCACGCGCCATCGACTTCGAGATGAAGAAGCGCGGCTTGGATTGCGTCTATCTGGACATCTCGCATCAGCCGCTCGAATTCCTGCAGGAGCACTTCCCCACCATCTACTCGCGCTGTCTCGCACTGGGCATCGATATTTCCAGACAGCCGATACCGGTCGTGCCGGCGGTACACTTCACGTGCGGCGGCGTAATGACAGACCTGCACGGCCGCACCGACGTGGACAGCCTTTACGCCATCGGCGAGAACGCCTGCACCGGGCTGCACGGCGCCAACCGCCTGGCCAGCAATTCGCTGCTGGAATGCCTGGTATTCTCCGAGGCTGCCGCACAGGACATCCTGCGCAAATCAGCGCGGCCGTTGCCCGAACTCCCGCACTGGGATGAAAGCCGGGTAACCGATGCGGACGAGACCGTGGTGATTTCGCATAACTGGGACGAGCTGCGCCGTTTCATGTGGGATTATGTCGGCATCGTGCGCACCACCAAGCGCCTGCAACGCGCGCAGCACCGCATCCAGTTGCTGCATGAGGAGATCAACGAGTATTACCGCAACTTCCATGTCAGCGCCGACCTGCTCGAACTGCGCAACCTGGTGCTGACCGCCGACCTCATCGTGAAAAGCGCGCAATCGCGGCACGAGAGTCGCGGACTGCATTTCAGCAAGGATTATCCGCAGACGCTGCCGCAAGCCGTCCCGACCATCCTGACACCGCCGGGCTATCAAGCCCCCTGAACGGCCCGATCCCCCCACCTCAAGGCCACGCGCAAACGACGGAAACTCTGTGCGTCCATGACATCCGGCGTGAGCACCAGGCTGCGCGCCCCCCGCTGCTCAATCAGTTTGACGTTCAGAATGACCAGCCAGGGGGTCACCAGACTGTCGCGAGCCATTTTGCACGGCACGTGCCTGCCGTTACGCAACACCAGCATGACCCCACCCCCCTCCTCCAGCCGGAACGCCACACAGGAATGTTGCAGGCGAAGGCCTGCGTCGAGCGCCAGGTGGTGGCCACCCCACCCCAGCACGAGCAATGTCAGAATGATGGATCCCGTCGCCGGCAGGGGCTGCGACCATGCCACCACCAGGGACACGGTACAGAGCAGGGACAGGAACAGCGCGAGCAAGCGGGACGAACGTAACGTGTAGTAGCGCTGCACCGCTGCCACGCGGAGCGGCTAGAACAACAAGGCGGAGATCAGCCCGATCAGGATCAGGGCGATCACAGCCATCAGCAGGAGCCCGCCGCCCCTGCTGGCTCGCGACTCTATGGCAGGGCGGGGGGCATGGAGAGGCGACGGCTTGGCGAAGACCTGGGGTTGCGGGGCGGCGCGATTGATCTCCTCGATGCTGGGGCGCGCCATCTTGAAGGTCTTGGTCAGCTCTTCCACGTCCTCCTGACTGGCCGTTAAGGCCGCCAGCCGCATGGTTGCGCCGACGGAGTCGAATGACGGGGACAGTCGCATCGTCGCCGCGGCCTGATCGGATTCATTGTCCGTGTCGATGGTGGCCGGGGTGGCGTCCGGCAAGGACACAGAGCCGGCCTTTCTGGCAAAATCGACCGGCGCCGCACTGCGCGGCATGCCCTCGCGGCAGGCGCGCAGATCGTTCACGAAGTCCCTGGCATTCTGATAGCGATGCTCCAAGTCTTTCGCCAACGCCTTGGCGACGATGAAATTGAGCATGTCCGGCACAGCCGGGTTCAGCGCGCTGGGCTGTTGCGGGATCGAGTTTAAAGTCTGATACATGATGGCATTGACATTCTCGCCGGAGAACGGCGGTTGCCCAGTCAACATCTCGTACAACATCACACCCAGCGAGAAGACATCCGAGCGCTGGTCGGCCATCTTTCCCATCACCTGCTCGGGCGACATGTATTTCGGTGAACCCAGCACCATGCCGGTTTGCGTACGCACCCCGGACGAGGCCATGCGCGCGATGCCGAAGTCGGTGATCTTCACATGGCCGTCGCTACCCACCATGATGTTCGATGGCTTGATGTCACGATGGATGATGCCATGCTCGTGCGCGTAAGCCAGTCCCATCGCCACTTGTGCAACGACGTCTATCGCCTGATCGACCGGCAGCAGCTTGTCATCGTTGAGGATATCGCGCAGTTCGCGTCCCTGCAGGAACTCCATGGCGATATAGGCGATATCGCCGCTGCGGCCGACGTCGTAGATGGTCACGATGTTGGGATGACTCAGGCGACCGGCAGCCTTGGCCTCCTGGTAAAAGCGCGCCTCGTATTCTTCGCGCTCTTCCTGCGCCAGACTCAGCGTGATGGTCTTGATCGCGACGATACGATCGATCAGCGGATCGGTGGCCCTGTAAACGACCCCCATCGCCCCCTGACCTAGCTCGCCGACAATCTCATAACGTCCCAGATGGCTGATCATAGTCTCTGCCGAAAAATGGTTACTTGCGCTTGCCTTTTGCGCTGCGGAACACCGGCCCCCAGATCGGGTGGCCCGCCTCCGCCGGCGTCAATTCGAAATTCGGGTTCAATGCCAGCGCATTCCTGAACGATTCAAGACACATCTTCTCGCGCCCGGAGACGCAGTGTATGAACGCCAGATATTTATATGCACTCACCTTGTCGTTCTTGTCGGCCAGCTTGGCCTGCAACACATTGTTCAGCGCCGCCATGGCTGCGATGTAGTTGCCCTCTTCATAATCCATCACGCCCTTGTTCAGTTTCTTCTCGGTCGCATCCGTCCTGTTGTACCACCAGCACTCGTCGCAGGAATTCAGGGCATGGCAGCCACTCAGCAGCCAAAGCGACAGCACGCCCAGCAATACATTACGGCGCCCAAACATCCCTACACTCCTCTTTATCAAGCAGCTCGCCCTAGTTGGCGAATTCATGGCTGATTCTTATTTTTTCGCCGGCCTTCACCCGAACGACCTTGGTCACGACCGGGAAAACCGTGTTGCGTATCTTGATCTCATGCCTGCCCGCCAGCACCTGCAATTCCATCAGCGGCGGACTGACGCCCTGCTTCTTTCCATCCAGATAGATCTCGCCCCATGGCCGGATCACCAGACTCACCACCGCAGGTGCGCCACTGGTCTCTTCCAGGGTGCGTACGCGCGAACTCTGTTTGACCCCTTGCACCTTCTTTTCGGCAGCTTTCTTCTTGGCTTCCGCTGCAGCGCTTTCCTTTGTTGCCGGAGTTGCCGCCTGAGGGGCTTCCGTCTGAACCTGGCTGCCCTGTTCTGCCGCCGCAATCTGCACCTTTTTCGGTTCCGGCCGGCTCGCAAGCATGACCATCACCGCGACCAGGGAGAGCAGAACGACGCTCGTGCCGGCGATGATCGCCTTGCGCTGCCTGCCGGATGCGTTGCGATAAGTCTCGATCGCAAGGTGTTCCCAGCGCGCCATGGTATCGGCGAACGCCTCCCAGTAATTCTCCAGCCGGAACAGTACGGCATCGAAGCCTGTCGCACCCGCCTGCCTGGATTGCCGTGACAAGCTCCTTTGAGTGGAGGTGAAATCGCCCGGATAGCCGATGGCATACACCTCGTGCTCGCGCACATGCTTGTCGGTGCGCGAACCCTGGTAGTGGAACATGCCCGCATATTCCTGCGACAGGCGCGAGACCGCGTCGTAGTAGGAGCGCGACACCAGGATCTGCCCGGGATCGGAAAAGCCCATCACGCGCTGCGCCACGTTGATGCCGTCGCCGACGATATTGGGCTGGCCGTTGATGTCCTTGACCAGGCGCACCGGCCCGAGATTCACCCCCATGCGCACCAGCAACGGGGGCTCCATGCGCACCCCTTCATTCAGCAGACTGCTGCGCATGCTCAACGCGGCATGCAACGCATCGCTGATATCCCCCAGAAAACTGATCGCGGCGCCATCGCCGGTGTCCAGGATAATGCGGTCGTTGACCGGCACATCGCGGATGGCGATGGACAGAAAGGCGTTGAAGCGCTCTTTCAGGGATATCTGCCCTGACACGGATTTTTTCGAATATTCAACAATATCCAGAAAAAATACGCTGCAGATGATGGTCTTGTTGCCCCGCTGTTCCATTAATTCCCGTTCGCTATTGGCGTCTAGGTTGCCGTCGTCACTTAAGAATGCCACTTAACCTCGCGGATTTTAACGACAGTCCCCTAATCTCGCCAGTTTTAATTTTTGCGCACCGGAGCGCGCGGCAGCTTGGATCGGCGCTCATCGGGGGACACTTGCCGTGCCACCCCGGCAGGCAAGCCGACCCACTCCAGGACCGCCCTGACTTCACCCTCGCCCAGTTCGGCCATCATGCCGCGCTTGATGCGCGACGGCAGACTGATGATGCCGAAACGCACGCGCATCAGGCGGCTCACAGGCAGCCCCAGCGCCTCGAAAGTGCGCCGCACCACGCGGTTACGCCCTTCCTTCAGCACCAGCCGGTACCAGTGGTTGAAACCCTCGCCGCCCTCGTCGCTGAGTTTCTCGAAGCGCACCAGCCCGTCTTCCAGTTCGATGCCCTGTCTGGTCATCTGGCGCATCTGCTCGGGCGACAGTTCGCCCTGCACGCGCACGGCATATTCGCGCTCCACCTCGAAGCGCGGGTGCATCAGCCGATTCGCAAGTTCGCCCGAGGTCGTGAAAATGAGCAGCCCGCTGGTATTGAAATCCAGCCGCCCGATGGCGATCCACTTCTGCCCGCGCAGCTTGGGCAGGCTGTCGAACACGCTGGCGCGCTCGTTCGGATCGTCGCGACTGACGATCTCGCCCTCCTGCTTGTGATACAGCAGGACGCGCGGCAAAGCCTGTTCGGCCTCCAGGTGCAGACGCACGACGCGACCATCCACCTGCACCCGGTCACCCTCGGATATGCGCACCCCCAGCGTCGCCACCGCACCATTCACGGCTACGCGCCCGGCGCTGATCCATGCTTCCATCTCGCGCCGCGAGCCAAAACCCGCCTGTGCCAGCACTTTTTGCAGACGCTCGCCGGGCTGACTTTTTTCGGCTTCTTCGATCATTGCGTTACCACTCGTCTTTCCAGCACGGCCTGTGCCAATGTCCCGCTATCCACATGCTCCAATTCGCCGCCCACCGGCAGGCCGCGCGCAATGCGAGACACCTTGATGCCCTGTGCCCGCAGCAGGGTGGCCAGGTAATGCGCGGTCGCTTCGCCCTCGACCGTGAAATTGGTCGCCAGGATCACCTCGCACGACAACTCTTGCGCGCGCTTGAGCAAACGCTCCAGCGGCAGCTCGCGCGCCCCGACCCCGTCCAGCGGCGACAGCCTCCCCATCAGCACGAAATACATGCCGCGAAAACACTGCGCCTGCTCCATCATCAGCAGGTCGGCCGGCATCTCGACCACGCATAACATGTCCGTCTCGCGCCGCGGCGAACGGCACAAGTCGCAGATTTCTTCCTCGGAAAAATTGTTGCATTTGCTGCAATGCTTGACGCTTGCCACCGCGTGATCGAGCGAGCGCGCCAGCCGCAATGCGCCCTGACGGTCACGCTGCAGCAGATGATAGGCCATGCGCTGTGCCGATTTCGGCCCCACGCCCGGCAGGCAGCGCAAGGCCTCGATCAACTCTTCCAGGCTGGAAGGTGTCTTCATCTAGAACGGCAGACTCATGCCCGGCGGCAGCTTGGCGGTAAAACCGCTCATGCGCTGCTGCGTCGTCTCGGCGACCTTCTTGTTGGCATCGCTGAAAGCCGCCACGATCAGGTCTTCCAGCATCTCCTTGTCGTCCAGCACGCTCTGATCCAGGCTCACGCGGCGCACCTCGTGCCCGCAGGTCATGGTTATCTTGACCATGCCGGAACCGGACTGCCCCTCCACCTCGATGGTGGCCAGCTCGTCCTGCGCCTTCTTCATGTTTGCCTGCATCTGTTGCGCCTGCTTCATCAGCCCGGCCAATCCGCCCTTCATCATTATCACTTCCTCCGGTTTAGTTATACGGGCCTGATCGAACCCTCGATCACTTGCGCGCCCAATTGCGCCTGCGCGTCGCGCACGAAGATATCCTGCCTGATCGCTTCTTCCGCCTGCTGCTGGCGCGTCTGCTTCTCATGCCGCTCGACCGCAGCGGGCGTTGCGACATCCCCGCTCGCGCCCAGTTCCACCGCCAGCCTGATCGGCTTGACGAAATAATCGCTCAGCGCCGCCTGCAATTTTTCCTGCGCGATCTTGTTGCTCTGCAAATGTTTATGCTGCGGCGCCAGGTTCAACACCACACGGCCTTCGGAAAAGCTCGCCAGCACGCTGTTCTTCGCCAGTTCGCGCGCCATGCCTTGCAGATTGAGTTGAGACAGCAAGGTATTCCAGTCCAGGTCGGTGCCGCCTGCCGTGTTCTGCACCGGAGCAGCTTGTTTCGCCGGTGCCGGTTCGGCGGCAACCAGCCTGGAAGCGCTCGGTGCTGCGGAAGCGGGGCGCGGCGCAGGCTGGCTCGCGCTCGCGGCGGCTGCCTGCGGCGCGAACGCCAGCATACGCAACAGCGTCATGGTGAAGCCCGCGTATTCGTCCGGCGCCAGATCGATCTCGTTGCGGCCGTGGATGGCGATCTGATAATTCAGCTGGATTTCTTCGGGCGTGAACTGCTGCGCCATGTCCAGCAGGCGCGCACGCTCCGGCTCATCGTCAGCGATGGCCTGCGGAACGGTCTGCGCCAGCGCGATGCGATGCAACAACGTCGCCATATCCTGCAGCGCCGCCTCGAACGCCACGCTGCGCATGGCCATGTCGTCGGCAATGCGCAACAAGCCGGCGCCATCGCCCGCACGCAGGGACTGCAACAGATCGAACAGATAGCCCTGGTCGATCGCGCCCAGCATGGTGCGCACCAGCGCCTCATCCACCTTGCCGGAGGAATAGGCGATGGCTTGGTCCATCAGGCTCAGCGCATCGCGCATACTGCCCTGCGCGGCACGCGCCACCAGATGCAGCGCACCCATCTCGAACGGGATGTTCTCCTGCTCCAGCACGTATTGCAGATGGGAAAGGATCAACGCGGGGGGCAGTTGCTTCAGGTTGAACTGCAGGCAGCGCGACAGCACGGTGACCGGGATCTTCTGCGGGTCGGTAGTGGCGAGGATGAACTTCACATGCGACGGCGGCTCCTCCAGCGTCTTCAGCATGGCGTTGAACGCTGACTTCGACAGCATGTGCACTTCGTCGATGATGTAGACCTTGAAACGCCCGCTGGTCGGCGCGTACAGCGCGCTCTCCAGCAGCTCGCGCATGTTGTCGACCTGCGTGTTGGAGGCGGCGTCCAGCTCGATCAGGTCGACGAAGCGCCCGCTGTCGATCTCGGTGCAGGCGCCGCATACGCCGCACGGCGTGGCGGTGACCCCGGTTTCGCAATTGAGGGATTTGGCGAAGATGCGCGCGATGGTGGTCTTGCCCACGCCGCGCGTGCCGGTGAAGAGATAGGCATGGTGCAGGCGATTCTGCGTCAGCGCATTGGTCAGCGCCTGCACGACATGCTCCTGCCCCGCCAGTTGGGCAAAGCTTCTCGGGCGCCATTTGCGCGCTAGCACTGAAGTCGCTGACATACGCCCTACCCTCCTGCCTGTCGAGTGCAACACCCTCGATAAATAAGGAGGCGAGCCTTACCCCCGGCACTTACAGACATCAGCTGTGGCTGCTTCCTTCCGGACCTGACCAGGTTCACTGCGCTGTAATGCGGGGAGACCCGCCAATTCGTGAAATCTGCGTCTTACGGGGCGATACCGCCTGCCCGTGACTGGGGCGCATGATAGTCGAAAAGCGGGGATAAATCCATGGAAGACTGGATCGGCGAGCCTCAGCGCCGTAGGGTGCAATAAATGCAGCGCTTTGCACCGGATCGCTGAGCGCCTGAATAACAGTTCGTCTGAGCTTGTCGAAGGATGGGGAACGCCCGCAAATCAAAACCGTCGGGGGGCCCTACAGTTGGTCACTTTCTTTTTGCTTCGCCCAAAGCATTCGTAAGTTGGGTTGAGCGAAGGCGGGATACCCAACAAAGCAAAACCGCCGGGGGTTGCCCGGCAGCAAGTTACCTTTCTTGTCTTGCCAAGAAAGGTAACCCAAAGAAGTCGCCCCCGGTGCACCGCCCACTTCGTGGGTTCCCTGCGTTGCTCGAACGGCCGGGCCTCCTCATAAACTCGCACGACCCGCTACGCGGTCACGTGCTCAGACATATTCGTCGGACAACTCCCGGCCGTCCTGCGCTACTCGGCGGCGCACAGGGGAAAGAAAAACCAACCCCCAAAACCAGCGAGGCGGGCAACGCCCGCCTCGCCAACAAAAAAACAAACGTGCCCAAAGCGCACGCCAAACCGCTTCACCGCCTTTGACTCTCCTTCCCCTGTGCGCCGCCGAGTAGCGCAGGTTGGTCAGGGGATGTCGGCGAGGACTGTCTGAGCGCGCAGCGCGAGTTCCGCAGCCGCCTGACCAGCCGAGCAACACAGGGAACCCCGAAGGGGCGGCGCACCGGGGTCGCCTTTTCTTGGGTTACTTTCTTTTGGCGAAGCAAAAGAAAGTGACTAGCTGTCGGGCTCCCCCCGACGGTTTGGTTTTGAATCCATGCGGCGCAGTGCCCGTTGGTTATTGCGCCCCACGCGAGCTTACACTGCAAATCTTATGTCGGTAATTGCCATAAATAAAAAGCCCGTATCCGTAGGCACACGATAAACACCTTTGGCATTAAGAACGTGAACTGCAATCGCAGACATTTCCCAACCATCCGTTTCATCAGCCCGCCACTTAGGGACAATAAGGCGTAAAAACTCATTGTGGTCACCAAAGTCTCTTACTGCTGAAATCCGTGATTTTACGTTCGGGAGAAGAGAGAAGTTCGCCCAAGACCAAAGCCATGTTTCACTTGACGTTGATACAGAGCCAATCATTTCAATATCCGAAATGACTGCAGGAACGTTGTCATTAGAAAAAACAAGCAATCCTGTTTCTTGGTCGTAGTCCCATCGCTTGTGTTTAGATAGATGGAATTGTTCACTAAGCAATTCTTGTTTAGCGCAAAGCTCCTGATGACATTCAGCAATGGTTTGCCTCCAAGACTCAACCACATTCTCTTCAACACAGTTGACGCTTGATGCATGCGCAGACTCATAGCATTGACTGCACATCATTTTAATCTTTACAGCATTTTCATTCTTTTCGTTCCACCCCCCTTCTTTTCTAAATTCAAGATCACAATGCCCACACCATGCATCTGGCCACCGATTTTCTTCAG
This sequence comes from Sideroxyarcus sp., assembly GCA_052039615.1. Lineage (GTDB taxonomy): Bacteria > Pseudomonadota > Gammaproteobacteria > Burkholderiales > Gallionellaceae > Sideroxyarcus. The sequence continues at coordinate 14,173 of JBQGEN010000255.1, forward strand.
TTGGGTATGCGCAATACCACCGCTGTTTCGGATTTGATGCCAGATGCTCGCACACGTAAGTGGCCGTCGCATCACCGTGGCTGGAACATTGAATAGAGTTTTCGCTTTCCATTTATCTTCACCTCAGTGAAATAAGTTAAGCCAACCTCACTGGTATCCCCGCAATCCTCCCCCTCCACTCCGCCGGCCCGATCTCATGCACCGACTCCCCCCGGGCATCCACCGCCACCGTCACCGGCATATCCTGCACCTCGAACTCATAGATCGCCTCCATGCCCAAGTCGGAAAACGCCAGCACCTTCGATCCCTTGATCGCCTTTGAAACCAGATAGGCCGCCCCACCCACCGCCATCAGGTACACCGCGCCGTGCTTTCTAATGGCCTCGATGGCCTCAGGGCCGCGCTCGGATTTGCCGACCATGCCGATCAGGCCGGTCTCGGCCAGCATCATCTCGGTGAACTTGTCCATGCGCGTGGCGGTGGTGGGGCCGGCGGGGCCGACCACTTCGTCGCGCACCGGGTCGACCGGGCCGACGTAATAGATGAAGCGGTTGTTGAAGTCCACCGGCAGCTTCTCGCCCTTCTTCAGCATGTCGGCGATGCGCTTGTGCGCGGCGTCGCGGCCGGTGAGCAGCTTGCCGTTCAGCAGCAGTGTCTCGCCCGGTTTCCAGGTGGCGATCTCCTCGCGCGTGATGGTGTCTAGGTTGACGCGGCGCGATTCTGCGGACGCCTTCCATTCGATCTTGGGCCAGTCGGCGAGCGAGGGCGGCGTCAGCACGGCCGGGCCGCTGCCGTCCAGCGTGAAGTGGATGTGGCGTGTGGCGGCGCAGTTGGGAATGATGGCGACCGGCAGGCTGGCGGCATGGGTGGGATAGTCCCTGATCTTCACATCTACCACCGTGGTGAGACCGCCCAGTCCCTGCGCGCCGATGCCCAGCGCATTGACCTTCTCGAACAGTTCCAGCCGCAGTTCCTCGATGCGGTTCTTCGGCCCGCGCACCTGCAGCTCATGGATGTCCACCGGCTCCATCAGCGCCTCCTTGGCAAGCAGCATGGCCTTCTCCGCCGTGCCGCCGATGCCGATGCCGAGGATGCCGGGCGGGCACCAGCCCGCGCCCATCTCGGGCACGGTCTCCAGCACCCAGTCCACGATGCTGTCGGAAGGATTCAGCGCGACGAACTTGGATTTGTTCTCCGAACCGCCGCCCTTGGCCGCGAGGATAACGTCGACCTTGTCGCCGGGCACGATCTCGTAATTGATGACGGCGGGGGTGTTGTCCCTGGTGTTCTTGCGGGCGCCGGCGGGATCAGCCAGCACAGAGGCGCGCAGCACGTTGTCGGGGTGTAGGTAGGCGCGGCGCACGCCTTCGTTGATCATGTCCGAGACACCCATGGTCGCGCCGTCCCAGCGCACGTCCATGCCCACCTTGACGAAAGCGGAGACGATGCCGGTGTCCTGGCAGATGGGGCGATGCCCTTCCGCGCTCATGCGCGAGTTGGTGAGGATCTGCGCGATGGCATCGCGCGCTGCGGGTGATTGTTCACGCTCGTATGCGCGGCCCAGCGCCTGTACGTAGTCGATGGGGTGGTAGTAGGAGATGAATTGCAGCGCGTCGGCGATGCTGTCGATGAGGTCCTGCTGACGGATGGTGGTCATGGTGCTGCCTTGTTGAATGAGGGCGGATTATCGGAGGGCAAGCTGCCAGCGTCAATTAACGGTTAGACTGCGCGCCTTCAAATACTTTCAGTATCGCCAGAAATCGTCATGAGCGCCCCGAATGCAAGGAGCCGCGCAGTGAAGGACGAGACATACCGTGGTGGTAGGCGAGGACTGAACGAGCACGCGACGCTGCAGTCGGGGTGCGCAATAGATTTATGGTGATACTGCATGGCGATTCAATGGTTCCCGGGTCACATGACCTCGGCGAAAAAGAAAGCAACCGAGACCATGGAGCGCATCGATGTCGTCATCGAGGTGCTGGATGCGCGCGTGCCGGAGGCCGGCAGCAACCCGATGATCCGCGAGATGCGCGAACACCGCCAGCGCCCCTGCCTCAAGATACTGAACAAGGCCGATCTCGCCGATCCCGCCGTGACTAGCGCCTGGCTCGACCATTTCAACAGCCAGAAGACCGTGCAGGCCGTCGCCCTCTCGTGCAAGAAACCGGGCGAGGCCGCGAAGATCCCCAAGCTGTGCCTGCCGCTGGCGCCGCACCGCGGCACCGTGCTCAAGCCGCTGCGCATCATGGTGATGGGCATCCCCAACGTCGGCAAATCCACCTTCATCAACGCGCTGCTCAAGCGCCGCACCGCCGCCGTCGGCGACGAACCGGCCATCACCAAGAACCTGCAGCACTTTGAACTCAGCGACTCCATGCAGCTCATCGACACGCCGGGCATGATGTGGCCGAAGATAGAACATGAGAGTGACGGCTACCTGCTGGCCGCGAGCAACCTGATCGGCCGCAACGCCTATGACGAGGGCGAGGTCGCCGCCTTCCTCGGCGACCTGCTGCTGGCGCGCTACCCGAGCCTGCTGCAGGCCCGCTACAAGTTTGCGCTGCAAGACATGGATGGTTACGCCCTGATCGAAGCCATCGCCAGGCAGCGCGGCTACCGCATCCGCGGCAAGGACCTCGATCTGGAAAAGGCGGCGATGACCTTGCTGCAGGACTACCGCACGGGAACGCTGGGGCGCATCAGTCTGGAAACGCCGGCCACGCGCGCCGAGATGCTGCGCACCTCAATCTCGCTCAAGGAAGAACCAGCCGACGATCAGGCCGATTCGGCCTGATTGCGCATGAAGTCGGCCACCTTGGCCAGGGCCGCGATCAATTCCTTGCGCAGCGCTTCGTCTTCCACCACGTCCTGCATCGCCTGCGTCATGCACAGCATCCACTGGTCGCGCTCGGCCTTGCCGATTGCGAACGGCATATGGCGCTGACGCAGCATGGGATGGCCGAACTTCTCCACAAACAGCTGCGGCCCGCCCATCCAGCCGGAAAGAAACATGAACAACTTGTCCTGCGAGTTCTTCAGGTCCGCCGCGTGCATCTTGCGGATGCCGTGCGTTTCCGGCAGCTCGTCCATCAACTGATAGAAGCGCTGCACCAGTTGGCGCACCTTCGCTTCGCCGCCGATACGCTCGTAATGCGAGCGCGGGTCATTGCTGATCTGCATCGTCTTGCTCCGTAAAGAATCTATACTTCATCTCTTCCAGCCCCACGCTATGCAGGACCTCGTTCAACCGCTCCGCCGCGCGCTTGCGCGGCAGGTCCTTGTAGCTCGCGATGATAAGCTCGTTCTTCATCGAATGCTCCCAGCCCACCAGCTCGGTCACCGTCACCTGATAACCGTGCGCCTCCAGTTGCAGGCAGCGCAGCACGTTGGTGAGGTGACTGCCGAATTCGCGCGTGTGGATGGGATGCCGCCACAGCTCGGTCAGTGCATCCTTCGCCAGCTGCTTGCCCTTGTTCTTGCGCAGCACCGCCGCCACCTCCGCCTGACAGCACGGCACCAGCACGATGTGCCTGGCCTGCTTCGCCAGCGCGAAGCGGATCGCGTCGTCGGTCGCGGTGTTGCAGGCGTGCAGCGCCGTCACCACGTCCACCCGGGCGGGCAATTCGCCCGATGCGATGGATTCCGCCACCGACAGGTTGAGGAAGGACATGCCGCCGAAGCCCAGCTGCTGCGACAGCTC
>JBQGEN010000256.1:0-2951 GCA_052039615.1 Sideroxyarcus sp.
CAGGGTGCGCACTTCGCCCTCGCCCATCTGTTCGAACATGTTCTCCAGCTTGGCGGCCTGCTGCTTGGCCAGCTTCACGTCGCGGAACTTGCCCTGACGGAACAGCGCGATCTCGCGCGCCTTCTTCTCGTCGGCCAGCACCAGGAAATCGGCGCCGGCGACCGGCACTTCGGACAGACCCTGGATCTCGACCGGGATGGAAGGACCGGCCTCGTTGATCACCTTGCCGTTCTCGTCCAGCATCGCGCGCACGCGACCGGACACGGAACCCACCAGGACTGCGTCGCCGCGCTTCAGGGTACCGGACTGCACCAGCAACGTCGCCACAGCGCCTTTGCCCTTGTCCAGACGCGCTTCGACCACCACGCCCTTGGCGCCGGCGTTCTTCGGCGCTTTCAGTTCAAGCACTTCGGCCTGCAGCAGGATGCCTTCCAGCAGGGCATCGATACCCTGCCCGGTCTTGGCGGACACTTCGACGAACATGCAGTCGCCGCCCCAATCTTCCGGCACCACGCCTTCCGCCACCAGTTCCTGGCGCACGCGCTCGGAATTGGCATCCGGTTTGTCGATCTTGGTGACGGCCACCACGATCGGCACTTCCGCCGCCTTGGCGTGGTGGATCGCTTCCTTGGTCTGCGGCATCACGCCGTCGTCCGCCGCCACCACCAGGATGACGATGTCGGTCGCTTTCGCACCGCGCGCACGCATCGCAGTGAACGCCTCGTGGCCCGGCGTGTCGAGGAAGGTAATCATGCCGCGCGGCGTATCCACGTGGTATGCACCGATGTGCTGCGTAATGCCGCCGGCTTCGCCGGAGGCCACACGGGTGCGGCGAATGTAGTCCAGCAGCGACGTCTTGCCGTGGTCGACGTGACCCATCACGGTCACCACCGGCGCACGCGGCTCCAGCACCACATCGCCGTGGTCGACCGCTTCCATCAGGAAGGCATCGGGATCATCCGGCTTGGCCTGCACCGCCTTGTGGCCCATCTCTTCGACCACGATCATCGCGGTCTCCTGGTCCAGCACCTGATTGATGGTGACCATGGAGCCCATCTTCATCAAAACCTTGATGATCTCGGCCGCCTTGATCGCCATCTTCTGCGCCAGTTCGGCCACGGTGATCGTTTCCGGAACCATCACCTCCTGCACGATGGGTTCGGTCGGTAGCGAGAATGCGTGCGCGGCCTCGGGCTTGCTGTGTTTGTCATGACGCGGCGCGCGGATCGCGCTGCCGCCGGTGCGGCCGCCCAATCCGGCCCGGGTATCCGTGCGCGAAGGCGGACGCTTCTTGTGTCCGGCCTCGTCCCATGGGCTTTCCTTGGCGACGGCTGCTGCTGCCTTTTTGACGGGTTTTGCCACCTTGTCGCCGGGCTTGAGCGTCGGCTTGTGCAACGTACCTTCCGGCGCCTCTGCGGGCGCGGCGGGTGCCGCGACAGGCGCGGCGACGGCCGCAGGTTTTGCCTCAGCCACGGGTTCGGGCGTGGGCGCCGGCTCGGCGGCCGCGGCTTTGCGCTTGCTGCGTTCCAGCTTGGCCTGGATATCGGCTGCCTGGCGCGCAGCCAGCTCGGCTTGCAGACGCGCCTCTTCCTCGCGCGCCTTGATCTCATCTTCGCCCAGCACCCGCTTCGACTTGACGGCCTTGTCTGCTTCCACCGCTGCCGGCGCCGGCATCGGCGTCGGCGCCGCTTCAGGCACTGCCGGCGCCTCGGCAGCGATCGCTGCCGCCGGTGCCACGGTGCGCTTCTTGCGCACTTCCACCTGGATGGTGCGCGACTTGCCGGTGCCATCCGCTTTCTTGATCGCCGTCGTCTCGCGGCGCGTCAGCGTGATCTTGCTCTTGCCGGCACCGTGCGCACCGCGCAAGTGTTCCAGCAGCTGCGCCTTGTCCTGCTCCGATATGGTGTCGGTATCTTTCTGCTTGGCGACCCCGGCCGCTTGCAACTGCTCCAACAGCAGCTCCACCGGCAGTCCCAGCTCACCCGCAAATTGCGCGACGTTCATTTTTCCCATTACGACCCCTTAACCCAATACCAGACTACGGATAACCTTTATCAACCGTGCTTGCGGTTCAAACGAACCATGGCGCACGCGCCGTCATGATCAACTGATTGGCACGCTCGGCATCCATGCCGGTCATTTCCACCAGTTCGTCACCGTCCAGATCGGCCAGTTGTTCCTGCGTGCCGATACCCTTGCCGGCCAACGTACGTGCCGTCTCTGCGTCCATGCCTTCGATCTTCAGCAGGTCTTCGATGTTGTGTTCGACCTGCTCTTCGTTGGCGATGGCTGCCGTCAGCAGCGCGTTGCGCGCGCGGCTGCGCAGTTCGTTGACCGTCGCCTCGTCAAAGGACTCGATCTCCAGCATCTCTTCCAGCGGCACATAGGCCACCTCTTCCAGCGTGTTGAAGCCTTCCTGCACCAGGATGTCGGCGACTTCCTCGTCCACGTCCAGCTTGCTCACGAACAGGTCGCGGATCTTGGCGAACTCCGCCTCGTTCTTCTCGGCGGACTGCTCCACCGTCATCAGATTGATCTCCCAGGCAGTCAATTCACTGGCCAGACGCACGTTCTGACCGCCGCGGCCGATGGCCTGCGCCAGGTTCTCTTCCTCGATCACCACGTCCATGCTGTGCTTGTCCTCGTCCACCACGATGCTGCTGACTTCCGCGGGAGCCAGCGCATTGATGACATAGGTGGCGGCGTCTTCCGACCACAGGATGATGTCCACGCGCTCGCCGGCCAGTTCGTTGGTCACGGCCTGCACGCGCGAACCGCGCATGCCTACGCAGGTGCCGATCGGGTCGAGACGCTGGTCATGGCTGCGCACCGCGATCTTGGCGCGCGAACCGGGGTCGCGTGCCGCGCTGACGATCTCCAGCAGACCTTCCTCGATCTCCGGCACTTCCAGCTCGAACAGCTTCTTCAGGAATTCGGTGGTGATGCGCGAC
>JBQGEN010000257.1:0-2872 GCA_052039615.1 Sideroxyarcus sp.
GGGCGAGGGGGTTGGTGCATCAGTTGCAGCAGTGGCAGAACGAGCCCCCCTCTCCCCATCCCTCTCCCGCCAGCGGGAGAGGGAGCGATCTCTCCCCTCCTCCGCGCACGGGGGAAGGGAACAATGACTCCCCTCTCCCGCGAGCGGGAGAGGGCTGGGGAGAGGGTGAATGGTTTTGTGCGCTGGCTCGAAGTCTTCCACCACTCGCTGCAGCTCAACACCACCCCGCTCTCCATCGCCGAGATATTCAAGAAGCAGATCGGCGGCCATCCGCGCGCCTGGGTCTTCACCTCGGCCACGCTGGCGGTGAAGCAGAACTTCTCGCATTACCAGCACGAGATGGGGCTGACCGAAGCGCGCACCGCGTGCTGGGACAGTCCAGTCAACTACCAGGAGCAGGCGCTGCTGTATGTGCCGCAGAACCTGCCGGAGCCGAACACCGAGGGCTACACCGATGCGGTGGTGCAGGCCGCCCTCCCCCTGATCGAGGCCAGCAAAGGCCGCGCCTTCCTGCTCTTCACCAGCCTGCGCGCGATGCAGCGCGCCTACGAGATATTGCAGGCCGAGTTCGACCGTAAGGGACTGAAGTATCCGCTGATGATCCAGGGCGAAGGTTCGCGCAACGAACTGCTCTCGCGCTTCCGCGACCACGGCAACGCGGTGCTGCTGGGTTCGCAGTCGTTCTGGGAAGGGGTGGACGTGCGCGGGGAAGCGCTGTCGCTGGTCATCATCGACAAGCTGCCGTTCGCGCCGCCGGACGACCCGGTGCTGGCGGCGCGCATCGCCGAGCTGAATCGGCGCGGACAAAATGCTTTCATGGATTTCCAGTTGCCGCGCGCCATCATCAACCTCAAGCAGGGTGCGGGACGCCTGATCCGCGACGAGCACGACCGCGGCGTGCTGATGATCTGCGACCCGCGCCTCATCAGCAAGCATTACGGCAAGCGCATCTGGCAGAGCCTGCCGCCGTTCAAGCGCACGCGCGTCGAGGCCGAGGCGGTAAGGTTCTTCTCCGATGCGCGCACGCAGGAGCCTGCACCGGAGGCGATGTAGTCCGGATGAGACACGCAAGCAAGGCTTCTCCGCGATCTCTCCGACCAGCGCAAGGTAGAATGCCGGCACCATGACACTGTGCCGGAAGCGGCGGCCAGACCAGCGAGGGCATCAGGGATGTATGCATTCGGCAGCTTCTTCGACGACCTGAGATTCCGCATCGACGAGAGCAACCTCTCCGTGCGCGCCGAGCAGCTGCGCGTGCGGCTGAAGCTCTATCCCTACATGCTGGCCGGGCAGATGCTGGTCGAGCCGTTCTTCGTGTGGGTGATGTGGAACGTCCCCATGCACTCGCATCTCGATCTGCTGCTGTGGCTGGACGGCGCCTACCTGATGCACCTGCTGCAGTTTGCCATCTGGATCAGGCACCGCAACAAGACCGGCAGCGTCGCCGAATGCCGCGGCTGGAGCCGCCACTTCTTCATCTTCTCGCTCGCCACCGGCATGATGTGGGGCTTCGGCACCCTGTTCTTCTTCCCCCAGGATCTGCTGACGCAAGTGCTGCTGGTGTGCGTGCTGCTGGGGGTCGCGGCGGCCGCCGCCACCATGGGCTCGACCTACCCGCCCGCCCTGTATGTCTACGTACCCGGCCTGATGCTGCCGCTCATCTTCCGCGTGATGGTGGAGCAGGACGAGACCCATTTCGCGCTGGGCGCCATGCTGCTGCTGTTCCTGGCGGCGATGCTGGGGTCGGGGTTCTTCCTGAGCAAGTTCATCCTGCTCTCCTTGCGCCAGCGCTTCGAGAACCAGTCGCTGGCGCAGCAGCTGGCGGCGATGAACGACGTGCTGGAACTGAAGGTGCAGGAACGCACCGCCCAGCTGCAGCGCAAGACCGAGGAGGTGTCGCAGATACGCGACGTGACCATCATGGCGATGGCGTCGCTCGCCGAGACGCGCGACAAGGAGACCGGCAACCACCTGAAGCGCACGCAGGCCTACATCCGCGCGCTCGGCCTGAAGTTGCGCGATCATCCGCGCTTCTGCGATTACCTCACCGAGGACATCATCGAATCGCTATACAAGCTGGCGCCCCTGCACGACATCGGCAAGGTCGGTATCCCGGATGCCATCCTGCTCAAGCAGGGCGCGCTCACGCCGCAGGAGTTCGAGATCATGAAGATGCATCCGCTGCTGGGTGGCAATGCCATCGCGGCTGCGGAGAGCGGCTTGCCGACACCGAACCGCTTCCTGCACATCGCGCGCGAGATCGCCACCGGCCACCATGAGCACTGGGACGGCAGCGGCTATCCGCTGGGGCTCAAGGGCGACGCGATCCCGATCTCGGCGCGGCTCATGGCATTGGCCGACGTGTACGACGCGCTCATCAGCCGCCGCATCTACAAGAGAGCCTTCTCGCACGAAGAGGCGATGACGCATATCGCCGAACAGCGCGGCACGCATTTCGACCCCGATGTGGTCGACGCGTTCATGGCGATCAACGCGGAATTCCAGCGGATCGCCGACCAGTATCAGGACCCGCTCAACGGATCCTGACGCGCGGCTCGCCTGCCGCCATCTTGCCGATCACGCACGCCGCCGCGAAGCCCTGCTCGCGGAATGTCGCCAGCACCCTGTCCGCCTCGTCCGCAGCGCACGCCACCAGCAAACCGCCGCTGGTCTGCGGGTCACACAACAGCTTGCGTTGCCATACCGGAAAGCCTTGCGGCAGGTCTACTTCCGCGCCGTAGCTCGCCCAGTTGCGGTCCGCCGCACCCGTGCTGTAGCCCTGCTCCGCCAGTTTCAGCGCGATGTCCAGGACAGGCAGCACACCGAATTCCACTTCCGCGCCGAGCTTCGAACCGCGGCACATCTCCAGCAG
>JBQGEN010000258.1:0-1881 GCA_052039615.1 Sideroxyarcus sp.
ACCGAGGAAAGAACACACCAGGATACCGCCGAGACCGGCAAACACACCGATGCCGAACTCCAGGCCGGTGAAACGGCTGGTGATCAGGCCTACGCCGTAGATCTGCGCGATCACATAGGTGAAGGAGCACAGGATCGCGGCAAACACGCCGATGGAACGGGGGATGTTGCCGCCGTAGCGCGCGCCGAGGAAGTCGGGAATGGTGAACTGGCCGAACTTGCGCAGGTACGGCGCCAGCAGCAGCGCCACCAGGCAGTAACCGCCGGTCCAGCCCAGCACGAAGGCGAGGCCGTCATACCCGGACAGGTACAACGTACCGGCCATACCGATAAAGGACGCGGCCGACATCCAGTCCGCGCCGGTCGCCATGCCGTTGAACAGCGCCGGCACGCGGCGTCCGGCCACGTAGTATTCCGACACGTCCGCCGTCCTGGACATCACGCCGATGCCCGCATACAGCAGCACGGTCGCGGCCAGGAAGATGTAGCCGAGCACCTTGTTCGGCACGCCCATCTGTTCGAGGATGGCGACGATGATGATGAAGGCGATGAAGCCGCCGGTATAGAAGGAGTAATAACGTTTCAGTGAAGAGAAGAACTGCGATTGAGATTGGGTGGCCATTATTCGTCTCCCTCATGTACGCCATATTCGCGATCCAGCTTGCCCATGGCGCGTGCGTAGTACCAGATGATTACCACATAGATGATCAGCGATCCCTGCGCCGCCATATAGAACGGGAACGGGAAGCCGAGGATGGTGATGGATTGCAGGTCTCTGGCAAACCAGCCGATGACGAAGGTGGCGACAAACCAGATCGCCAGCAGCACCCCTGTCACGCGGAGGTTTCTCTGCCAATACTGCTTGTGCTTCTCAGTAAGTTGCATGTTTCCCCCTAAAGTAAAGAATGTAATCCCATATACATCGGATACCGGAAAGGCGATTCGCAAACGACGGAGGTGCACGCTACCACTTACCGGATCCCGCTGGTCTGCGGCTTGGACAATTCGCGTCATCCACTTAGAATAGCCTCACGAGAGACGGGAGATACTCCCCTACCTTCCCATCCCACAACCGAACCATAATGCCTCATCCTTACAGATAACTTACAAAGCCATGCGCATCCTGATCGCCGAAGACGACGAAGTTCTCTCCGACGGCCTGTGCCGCTCCATGCGCCAGTCCGGCTATGCCGTCGATTGCGTGAAGGACGGGCTGGCTGCCAACACCATACTCAGCGGCGAACAGCCGTTCGATCTGGTGATTCTCGATCTGGGCCTGCCCAAGGTGGACGGTTTCACCGTATTGAAGAGCCTGCGCGAAAAGAACCGCCAGGTGCCCGTCATCATCCTGACGGCGCGCGACGCGGAAGAAGACCGCGTCAAAGGGCTGGACCTGGGCGCAGACGATTACATGATCAAGCCGTTCAGCCTGCCGGAACTGGAAGCGCGCGTGCGCGCCCTCATCCGCCGCGGACAATGCGGGGTGAACCCCGTGTATCACTGCGGCACGCTGACGTTCGACAGCGTCGGCCGGCGCGCGACGATCAACGGCGAAACGCTGGATCTCACCACGCGCGAACTGAGCGTGCTGGAAGCATTGATGTCGCGCATCGGCTGGGTCATCAGTAAGGACCAGCTGCTGGAGCGGCTCTATAGTTATTCGGAAGAAGCCAGCAGCAACGCCATCGAAGTCTATATCCATCGCTTGCGCAAAAAGATCGAGCCTGCCGGCGTGACCATTCGCACCATCCGCGGGCTGGGATACATCATAGACAAGGTCGCCGATACGCATGGCTAGCCCGCCCGACACGGAAGGCAACGTCCTTTCGCTGCGCATCCACCTCATCAACTGGCTGCTGACCCCCCTCTTCGTGTTGTGGCT
>JBQGEN010000259.1:0-4665 GCA_052039615.1 Sideroxyarcus sp.
GGCGGCGACGGCGCGATGTTCGACATCGGCTTCCAGAACCTGTCGCGTGCCCTGATGTCGGGCATGCCGGTCAAGATCCTGATCGTGGATACCCAGGTGTACTCCAACACCGGCGGCCAGGCCTGCACCTCGGGCTTCATCGGCCAGGTGGCGGACATGTCGCCCTACGGCGCGAGCAAGCAGGGCAAGACCGAGAAGCGCAAGGAGATCAGCGTGATCGGCATGGCGCACCGCACCTCGTTCGTGGCGCATGGTTCGCTGTCCAACACCACGCAACTGCTGGAGAGCTTCATCGACGGCCTCAACAGCCGCCGCCCGGCGCTGTTCAACGTGTACGCGGTGTGCCCGCCCGAGCATGGCGTGAGCGACAGCAGCGCGGTGGCGCAGAGCAAGATGGCCGTGGAATCGCGCGCCTTCCCGCTGTTCCGCTACAACCCCGACCTAGGCGTGACCTTCTCCGAGTGCGTCACCCTGGAAGGCAATCCGTCGGCGGATGCCGACTGGGTGAGCTACAAGCTCGACTATGTGGATGAGGCCGGCGAGAAGAAGTCCATGACGCTGCCCATGACCTTCGCCGATTTCGCGCTGTCCGAAGGCCGCTTTGCCAAGCAGTTCAAGAAGGCGCCGCCCGAGACGTGGAACGACGAGCAGGTGCTGCTGGGCGATTTCCTGAAACTGTCCGAGGACGAGCGCAGCGGCAAGTATCCGTTCATCTGGTCGGTGGACAAGAAGAACCGCCTGATGCGCGTGCTGGTGTCGGCCGAGATGGTGCGCTCCTGCGAGGAACGCATCCAGTTCTGGCAGCAGCTCAAGGACCTGACCGGCGCCGGCCGTCCGCAGGTCGACGAGACCGCCATCGCCAACCGCGTGCGCCAGGAGCTGATCCAGAAGCTGTCCTCCGGCTTCGGCATCAGTTCCACCGATGCCCAGCCGGTTGCCGCAACTGCGCCTGCCGCCGCCGCGGACGGTTACGAAGCGGTGTACGTGGACACGCCGGAATGCACGGCGTGCGACGAATGTATCAACATCAATCCGAAAGTGTTTGCCTACAATGAAGCGAAAAAAGTCGTCGTGCTCGACCCGAAGGCGGGCAGTTTTGTGGACATCGTCAAAGCGGCGGAAAAATGCACGGCGGGCATCATCCACCCCGGAACGCCCTGGAACATGAGCGAAGCGAACCTGGACAAGCTCAAACAACGCGCGGCCAAGTTCAACTGACATGCGCCTGCCTTTCTTCAAACGCGCTGCGACCTTCGCACACGGCATCCACCCGGCCTACCACAAGGAGACCGGGAGCCTGCCGATCCGCAGGCTGCCGTTCGCCCCGCGCCTGATCGTGCCGCTGTCGCAGCACATCGGCAAGCAGGCGCTGTGTTGCGTGAGCGTGGGGCAGGAAGTGCTGCGCGGGCAGATTATCGCCACGGCGGACGGCGCGATGTCGCTGCCGGTGCATGCGCCGGCCACCGGCGTGGTCGAGGCCATCGGCCTGATGCCGGCGGCCAACGGCAAGATGGTGGAGTCCGTCACCATCCGCGTGTACGAGGCCGACAGCCAGGAAGTGCAGGTGCGGGCGCCGCTCGATATCGAATCCATGGACAAGAAGGAACTGCTGGCCGCCATCCAGCAGACCGGCATTTCCGGCCTGGGCGGCGCGACCTTCCCCGCGCACGTGAAGCTCAACGTGCCACAGGATGTGGTGATCGACACCATGGTGGTGAACGGCGCCGAGTGCGAACCGTTCCTCACCTGCGACCACCGCATCATGGTGGAGCGCACGCAGGACCTGATCCGCGGCATCCGCATCGCCATGAAGGTCAGCGGCGCGCCGCGCACCATCATCGGCGTGGAAGACAACAAGCCCGACGCCATCGCCGCGATCCGCGCTGCGCTGCCCGCCGACGGCAGCATCGCGGTGCAGGCGCTGGAGACCAAGTACCCGCAGGGCGCGGAAGATACCATCATCTACGCATTGCTCGGGCGCGAGATCCCCGCCGGTCAGCGTCCCGCTTCAATCGGCGTGCTGGTGAACAACGTGATGACGCTGGCCTACCTCGGTCGCCTGCTACCGGCGGGCGAGGGCATCGTCGAGCGCGTGCTCACGGTGGCCGGTCCGGGTGTGCAGAAGCCCGGCAACTACATCGTGCCGATCGGCACGCCGCTGCGCTTCGTGCTGGAGCAGGTCGGCGCGCGCAGCAAGGCCAGCGAGGTCATCCTCGGCGGGCCGATGATGGGTATGACCATCTCGTCGCTGGATGTGCCGGTGACCAAGGGAACTTCCGGCGTGCTCGCGTTCGGCAAGGAGCAGGTGGCGGAAGAAACGCCGCGCGTCTACTCCTGTATCAAGTGCGGCGAGTGTGTCAACGTGTGCCCGAAATTCCTCAATCCCTCGCAACTGGGATTGCTGGCGGCCAAACGCGAATACGCCGTGATGGCGGAGAGTTTCAACCTGGACCGCTGTTTCGAGTGCGGTTGCTGCAGCTACGTCTGCCCGTCGCACATTCCTCTGGTTCAGCAATTCAGAATCGCCAAAGCGGTTAACAGGGAGAAGGCGGCAGCATGAGCATGGAATTAAGAACTTCGCCGCATCAGGTCAGTGATCGCAGCGTCGAACGCATCATGCTGCACGTGGTGCTGGCGCTGCTTCCCATCAGCGCCTTCTCGGTGTGGCAATACGGCCTGTCGGCGCTGGTGCTGCTGTTCACCGTCACCGCGACCTGCTTGTTCACCGAGCGCCTGCTTAATCGCGCTGCCGGTCAGGCGAGCACGCTGAACGACTGGAGCGCCACCATCACCGGCATCCTGCTGGCGCTGACCCTGCCGCCCGCGTTCCCGTTGTGGATGGGCGTCGTGGCGGGTTTCGTCGCCATCGCCATCGGCAAGGCGCTGTTCGGCGGGTTGGGAAATAACGTGTTCAATCCGGCGCTGATTGGACGCGCCTTCGTCCAGGCCGCCTTCCCGGTCGCCATCACCACTTGGGTGCCGGCCTATGCGGCGCAGCGCTTCACGGAATTCGCCCCGTCCACGCTGACGCTGCCTTTCATGCTGCCGAACGACAACGGCGGGTGGGTCGCGGCCGCTGCGGTGGACGGCTTCACCGGCGCAACACCGCTGGCGCGCTGGAAGTTCGACCATTTCGCCTATCCGCTGCACGACCTGGTGACTGGCGCGGTCAGCGCTTCGACCGGCGAAACCTCGGCCATCCTCGTCCTGCTGGGCGGCTTGTACCTGGCCGTGCGCAAGTTCATGGACTGGCGCATCCCGGCGGCAGTGCTCGGCAGTGCGCTGCTTGTGGCCTGGCTGTTCCGCCTCTACGACCCGGTGGTTTACCCGCCCATCTACCTCGTGCTGTTCTCGGGCGGCCTGATGCTGGGCGCGGTATACATGGCGACCGACATGGCGACGTCGCCGGTGACGCCGCTGGGCGTGTGGATCTACGGCGCGGTGATCGGCGTGGTGACGGTGATGATTCGATACTTCGGCGGGCTTACCGAAGGCGTCATGTACGCCATCCTGCTCGGCAACGCGCTGACGCCACTGATCGACCGCTACACGCAGCCGCGCGTGTTCGGCACCCGCCAGCAGAGGAACAAATGAGCGAGACCACGATTATCCAGACGACACCTGGCGGCAAGATGATCGCCACCATGGTGCTGGTCGCCAGCATCTGCGGCGTGCTCATCGTCGGCGCTTTCGAAAGCACGCAGGACGCTATCGCCGAGAACAAGCGCATCACGCTGGAGCGCGCCGTGTTCAAGGTGCTGCCGGGTGCGACGAGCGTGCGCGAATTTGCCGCGACAGTCACAGGAATCCAGGCGCTCGCGGGAGCCGCCATGCCGGAAGGCGGCGTGAAGTTCTACGCTGCCTATGACCAGGCCGGGGCGCTCAAGGGCATTGCTGCCGAGGCTGCCGGCAAGGGCTATGCCGACACGGTGCGCGTGCTGTACGGCTACGACACGCAATGCCAGTGCATCATCGGCATCGGCGTGGTGTCGATGCGCGAGACACCCGGCATCGGCGACAAGATCATCACTGATCAGGCGTTCCTGAAGAACTTCGAGGCGCTGGACGTGCGCGTCAACGCCGAGATGACCGCGCTGGCCAATGCGGTGAAGGTCGTCAAGCACGGCACCAAGCAGAATGCCTGGGAAATCGATGCCATCGCCGGCGCCACGGTCACGTCCAAGGCGGTCGGTCGCGGCATCAACGAGAGCGCACAGAAGCTGATGCCCAAGCTGTTCCCACATATCGGGGAGTTGAAATCATGAGCCTGCCCAGTCAAGCAAACGACGCGATCACCTTCGACACTTTCATGGAAGGCATCTGGCGCCAGAACCCGGTGTTCGTGATGGTGCTGGGCATGTGCCCGACGCTGGCGGTCACCGTGTCCGCGGAGAACGCCATGTCCATGGGCATCGCCACCACTTTCGTGCTGGTCAGCTCCTGCCTGCTGGTGTCGATGATCCGCAACCTGGTGCCCAAGGAAGTGCGCATCGCCACCTACATCGTGATCATCGCCACTTTCGTGACGCTGGTGGATTACCTGATCCAGGCGGTGAGCCTGAAACTGTACGAGGCGCTGGGCGCGTTCATCCAGCTGATCGTGGTGAACTGCATCATCCTCGGCCGCGCCGAGGCGCACGCCTCCAAGAACCCGCCGCTCAAGGC
>JBQGEN010000260.1:0-1597 GCA_052039615.1 Sideroxyarcus sp.
TCGCACGGGTTGTGCGGCGAGCCCCAGGTCGGCTTCTCTTCTTCGCTGTCCAGGCGCAACTCTACGTTCAGCATCTCCTCGCGCCGGCCGCGGAACACCGCCAGCGCGCGGTGCGAAGGGATGGTGTTGATGGATTCGGAATAATCGAAATAGTCGGCATACTTCTCCGCCGCGTCGTTCTTGCCTTCGATCACCTTGGACTGCACCACGCCGTGTTCCTGCACATATTCGCGCAGCGATTGCAGCAAACCAGCATCCTCGGCAAAGCGCTCCATCAATATCTGCCGCGCGCCATCCAGCGCCGCCTTGGCATCCGCCACGCCGGGGTTGGCGTCGCCCGCCGCACTGGTGAAAGGCTCGCGCAGATACTTCGCCGCCTCTTCCTCCGGATTCAGCGTCGGATTCGCCAGCAGCGCATCCGCCAACGGCTCCAGCCCCGCCTCCAGCGCGATCTGCGCCTTGGTGCGGCGCTTCGGCTTGTACGGCAGATACAAGTCTTCCAGATGCGTCTTGTCGGTGGCGAGCGACACCGCCTTCATCAGTTCCGGCGTCATCTTGCCCTGCTCGGTGATGGACTCGATGATCGCCGCACGGCGCTCTTCCAGCTCGCGCAGATAACGCAGCCGCTCTTCCAGCAGACGCAACTGCGTATCGTCCAAGCCGCCCGTCGCCTCCTTGCGATAGCGCGAGATGAAAGGCACCGTCGCCCCTTCGTCCAGCAGGGCAATGGCAGCAGCGATTTGAGCAGGTTTGGCCGCGATCTCGGCGGCAAGGCGTTGTTCGATGGATGGGAGCATTGGTTCTCGATTTGACGAATTAAATAGCCCTCCGAAATGCGAGGGCTATGGGTGAAATTTACGAGGGCGGATTATGCCAAGACGGGCTAAGAACTCAAAGACAAGTTTGAATCTTTTCGAGCTCGCACGAGAGGCCAAATCAGCATCACTGCTAGCACAAGTCTAGCGCAACGAAATCGCTACAACTGAGTGGTGATTTATCCTGAAAAATGGTTTCGTTTGTTTTTCTGTAGTAATGAATTCAGCCACATCAGTTTCAATTGCGGTCTGGAAATGAATTGCATCCACAGCCCCCAATCCATGTTGACATGCGAGCTCAAAAGCTCGCGCAGTCGTTGCGGGTGTGATTTCCAGCATCTTGGAAACAGCGCGAAGGTATTCGTTGTAGAAAGCCAAGGATTCTTCTTGCTGATTGCTGGTTGGCTTTGGCAGCAGCTCAAGTCTCAGAAAATCTGAAGCCACAAATTCTCTATCTGGATCATCAATTACGGCAAAGCAACGCGCGGCCAGACTTTCTTCTCCACACATTGCTGAAATCAATACGCAGGTATCTAAAAATGTCAGCTTCTTTGACATAGATATTATGCGGAAGCACCACGCCCCTCTTTCACGATTGATTCAATCTCATCAATCGAAAGAGTTTTCATGCCCTTTGCAAGTGCGGCTTTCCTATATTCCAGAAGCCTGCGCCCCAGTTCCGTCCGAGGCTTTGCGATACTATCCGGTCTGGCATGCTTAACTCTTGTCAAGAATTGCGCATAAAGGTCCCCAGAGGAATAGTCGTAAGTGGCCCTGCTATC
>JBQGEN010000261.1:0-1598 GCA_052039615.1 Sideroxyarcus sp.
CCGGACTGCGCTCCGGTCACGGGCGACGAGCACGCCAGGAGCATCACGTTCAAGATGAAGAAGTCGGGTAACACCAGTGGGGTCGTCAGCTCGACCGAGGACCCCGCCTTCACCGACTGCGTGGCGGCCGTTCCCGTCAAGATCCAGCGCAAGACCAGTAGCGGCTGGAAGACCGTGGGCAAGACGACCACCACCGACACCGGGTCGTACACGAAGAAGATCAAGAATAAGTCGGGCAAGCAGAAGTACCGTGCCCTTGCCCCGAAGATCAGCCTGGGAGACCCTGTTACCGACGTCTGTCTGAAGGCCAAGTCAGCGAAGGTGACGAAGTAATAGGTCCCTCATTCTGAGAGGCTCGATAAGAGAACCGGCCCCCACCAGGGGGCCGGTTCTTTTTTCTTGCTGTTGGGAGCCGTCGGAAGAGACGGTCCAGATGGGTACGGCGCCTCGATGCCCATCTCCGCCCAGCCGTCAGTCGAACGGTCGATCGAAGGACACACTGCCTCGAGCATCACAGGCGTTGCGGGAGAAGGTCATCGGTCGTGAGCGTGCGGTCGGTCGTCTGTTCTCAAATGGCCTGTTCGTTAAGGGCCCCGGCTGGGAGCACGTCTCTCCACGCCCTCCACGCCCTCCACGCCTCGCAACGTTTCCCGCTCGTGCGCGTTATCAAGGTTTGGAGGGAGGCCTGAGAAAGGGGTCTACCGTGATCACTGCGAGGAGGAGCGTCTACGCGTGGTGATCCGGAAAGGGGTTTGACTCTCAAAGGGCCCGAGGATACAGTCCGCTCGACTTCCCCTCATTGGTTGCGCTGACCTCCTGGAGACAGAGCAGGACCTGAGAGGAGCATCGCATGCACAGCCTCGTTGGAGGTGCGGCACATGGCCTGGCGGCCGGTCAGATGCCCAGGGTATTCCTGCAAGCGCGTGACGGTGAAACCCGGGGCGGCAGGAAGTCGATGCGGAAAGCGAGGACGGAACCATGACCCTTTTGAAACGGCACATGGGCCGGCAGGTGGCTGCGGTCGGCGCGGCGGTGGCCCTGCTCGTGGTCGGCCTTGCGACACCCGCCTACGCCGCAATCCCCACCGTCACGGCCGTGACGCCGACCACTGCGGCCGCAGGGTGCGAGGTGACGATCATCGGATCGAACTTCCAGACGAATGGAGGACCCGCCGATAATGTCTCCTTCGGAGGCAACACATTAACTGGGTCCACCGAAATCGTCTCGATCGATTCCAACACTCAGCTCGAGGCCACGATCCCGCTTGCCGCAGGCGCTGGGCCAAACGCAGTCGTCGTGCACAACACCGACGGTAACTCCGCGTCGTTCGGGTACACAACCACGGCGGCCGCCACCTGTCCGGGCGCGCCGACCTTCTCGCCGGCGACCGGCTTCGTGGGCACCACGGTCACGATCAGCGGAACGTTCAATTCAACCGTGACCGGGGTGCGTTTCAACACCTCCAGCCTCGTCACCCCTACGAACGCAAGCACGACCAGCGCCACGGCGGTCGTCCCGGCGGGGGCGACGACCGGTCCGATCCACGTGTACACGGCTGCGGGGCAGAAGACGAGCACCACGAACTTCACGGTGGTCAC
>JBQGEN010000262.1:0-1820 GCA_052039615.1 Sideroxyarcus sp.
GCCGACGTCGAAATAGCGCGAGGGGAACTGCTCGGCGAACTCGACCATGCCCGAGCCTTCGCACATCGCCGGGGTGATGCCGACCAGTTGCTCGTCCGCTGCCGCCATGTCGCACAGCCAGTCGCCGAACACCTGGGTGTAGCTCACCTTGGCACCGGGCTTGGCGGTGATGCCGTGATCGGGGTCGAACTTGCCGACGCCGTGATACAGCACGCAGTCCTCTTCGGCATGAGCGTAGCCTTTGCCCTTCTGCGTGACGATGTGCAGGAACTGCGGGCCTTCGAGCTTGCGGATGTTGCCCAGCGTCTCGACCAGCGTGTCCAGGTCATGGCCGTCGATGGGGCCGATGTAGTTGAAGCCGAACTCCTCGAACAGCGTGCCCGGCGTGACCATGCCCTTGACGTGTTCCTCGGCGCGCTTGGCGAACTCAAGCACGGGCGGCATGCCCTTCAGCATCTTCTCGCTGCCGCGCCGCATCGCGGCATAGAATCGGCCGGACATCAGCTTCGCCAGGTAATTGTTGAGCGCACCGACCGGGCGCGATATGGACATATCGTTGTCGTTGAGGATCACCAGCAGGTTCGCATCCATCGCGCCGGCGTTGTTCAACGCCTCGAACGCCATGCCGCCGGTCATCGCGCCGTCGCCGATGATGGCGACCGAACGGTTGTCCTTTCCCGCCAGGCGCGCCGCCACGGCCATGCCGAGCGCCGCAGAGATAGAGGTGCTGGAATGCCCGGTGCCGAAGGCGTCGTACGGGCTTTCGTTGCGCTTGGGGAAGCCGGAGATGCCGCCCGCCATGCGCAGGCCGCTCATCGCCGCGCGCCGTCCGGTGAGTATCTTGTGCGCATAGGTCTGGTGACCGACATCCCACACCAGCCGGTCTTCCGGCGTGTTGTAGATGTAATGCAGCGCGATGGTGAGTTCTATCGTGCCGAGGTTGGATGAGAGGTGCCCGCCAGTCTTGCTCACCGACTCGACGAGGAAGGCGCGCAGCTCGTCCGCCAATTGCGGCAACTGGTCGCGCTCCAGCTTGCGCAGGTCGTCCGGGCTATCTATGGTTTGCAGTAACGGATACATCAATACTTTCTCATCACGATGAAGTCGGCCAGTTCGCGCAGGCGTTGCGCCGCAGCGCCGAATCCGGCCAGCGCATCCAGCGCTTCACCATGCAATTCCGCCGCCATCTTCTTCGCCGCCGGCACGCCGAGCAGCGTCACATAGGTCGGCTTGTCGTTGTCGGCGTCCTTGCCCGCGGTCTTGCCCAGCGTGGCGGTGTCGGCTTCGCTGTCGAGCACGTCGTCCACCACCTGGAATGCGAGCCCGATGCATTTGCCGTAATGGTCGAGCCGGTCGAGTTGCGCCTGACTCAAATTACCGCAATGGGCCCCGAGCAGGATGGCCGCGCGGATCAGCGCACCGGTCTTGTGGATGTGCATCTGTTCCAGTTCCGGCAACGTCAGTTGCTGGCCGACGCTGGCGAGATCGATGGCTTGGCCGCCCGCCATGCCGCGCGAACCGGACGCCACGGCCAGCAGTTTCACCATCTGCAGTTGTTTGGTCGCGTCGTCATTCAGATGGTGTTCCGACAACAGCTGGAAGGCCAGACTCTGCAGGGCATCGCCCACCAGCAGCGCGGTCGCTTCGTCGTATTCGACGTGGCAGGTCGGCTTGCCGCGCCGCAGCACGTCATCGTCCATGCTCGGCATGTCGTCGTGCACCAGCGAATAGGCGTGGATCAGTTCGACTGCGGCGGCGGCGATCTCGACGCGTTCGGCCGGCGCGCCTGCCAGTTCGCCCGCCGCATAAGCCAGCAGCGG
>JBQGEN010000263.1:0-3471 GCA_052039615.1 Sideroxyarcus sp.
TCCAGGGCGACCTCGCGGTAGGGATGGCGTTCGAGGTGCTCGGCGGTGAGATTGTCCACCACCACCTCCCGCCCCGCGGTCGCCAGGAAATCGGCCAGCTTGAGCAGGGGACCGGCGATCTCCTGCGATTTGTATTTGCCGATCAGCGCGACGGTTCGGAAGGGGGATTTCATAGCGGGGGATTAAACCATAGGCGCGATTCAATGACAAAGCGGCAATGGTAGAATGTTCGGCATGTTGAACGACCGCGCCCAAGTACTGCTCAAGACCCTGGTGGAACGCTACATCAGCGACGGCCAGCCGGTGGGTTCGCGCGCCCTGCAGCAGTATTCCGGCCTGGAAGTCAGCCCCGCCACCATCCGCAACGTGATGTCCGACCTGGAAGCGATGGGCCTGGTCAGCAGCCCGCACACTTCCGCGGGGCGCGTGCCCACCGCTCTCGGTTATCGCCTGTTCATCGACACCCTGATGGTCGTGCAGCCGCTGTCCGAGGCGCGCGTGCAGCAGCTGGAAAGCCAGCTGCAGCCGGACAACCCGTCGCGCCTGCTGGCACAGGCGTCCAATGTCCTGTCGGAGCTGACCCGCTTCGCCGGCGTGGTCGCCACCCCCAGGCGCGCCGCCATCACCGTGCACCAGATCGAGTTCCTGCGCCTGTCGGAGAAACGCGTGCTGCTCATCATCGTGATGCCGGACGGCGAAGTGGAGAACCGCGTGCTGCTGACGCACAAGGACTACAGCCAGGCGCAGCTCACCGAGGCGGGCAACTTCCTCAGCCAGCATTACGCCGACCTCGCGTTCGGCGACATTCGCCAGCGCGTGCAGAGCGAACTGCGCCAGCTGCAGCACGACATGACCGCGCTGATGTCCGCCGCGATGGCCGCCAGCGACGCGGCGATCGCGCGCAAGAACGAGGACTACGTCATCAGTGGCGAGCGCAACCTGCTGCACATCAACGACCTTGCCGCCAACATGAACCAACTGCGCAACCTGTTCGACGTGTTCGAGCAGAAGACCGAGTTGCTGCAGCTGCTGGACGCCGGGCGCCAGGCGCAGGGCGTGCATATCTTCGTCGGCAACGAGTCGGGCCTGAGCGGCCTGGACGAATGCAGCGTGGTGAGCGCCCCGTATGCAGCGAGCGGCAAGATCGTCGGCACGCTGGCTGTGGTCGGCCCCAAGCGCATGAACTATGAGCGCGTGGTGCCCATCGTGGACATCACCGCAAAACTCCTGAGCAACGCGCTCTCGCAAACCTGAATCGCCCATGCGCTACCAAACCGAACCGGCCCACACCCACGGCGCCCCGGAAAAGACCGGCATCCTGCTGGTCAACCTCGGCACGCCCGATGCGCCCACACCGCAGGCTGTGCGCGCCTATCTCAAGGAATTCCTGAGCGACCCGCGCGTGGTGGAAATACCACGAGTCATCTGGTGGTTCATCCTCAACGGCATCATCCTCAACACGCGACCAAAGAAATCCGCCGCCAAATACGCCTCGGTATGGCTGCCCGAAGGATCGCCCTTGCGCGTCCATACCGAGAAACAAGCTGCGATGCTGCAAGGCTATCTCGGCCAGCGCAGCAGCGCGCCGTTCGTGGTCGAATACGCCATGCGTTACGGCAACCCGTCGATCCCGAGCGCGCTGCGCAAACTCAAGGAACAGAACTGCCAGCGCATCCTGGTCGTGCCGATGTATCCGCAATACGCCGCCAGCACCACCGCCACGGTGAACGACATCGTGTTCGGCGAGTTGCAGCAAATGCGCAATGCCCCCGCGCTGCGCACCATCAAGCACTTCCACGACCATCCCGGCTACATCAAGGCGCTGGCCGGCAACATCAACGACTACTGGATGAGGAACGGCCGACCGGACAAGTTGCTGATGAGCTTCCACGGCCTGCCGCGCTACACGCTGGACAAGGGCGATCCCTACCATTGCGAATGCCACAAGACCGGGCGCCTGCTCGCACAGGAGCTGGGGCTGAAGCCGGAGCAGTATGCCATCAGCTTCCAGTCGCGCTTCGGCAAGGCCGCCTGGCTGCAGCCCTACACCACCGCCACCCTCAAGGAATGGGGTAAACAGAAGACCGGGCGCGTCGATGTGGTCTGCCCCGGCTTCGTCGCCGACTGCCTGGAGACGCTGGAAGAGATCGCGCTGGAAGGCCGTGAAGACTTCCAGCATGCGGGCGGCGGCGAGTATCGCTACATCCCCTGCCTCAACGACCGCAACGACTGGATGCACGCACTGACCGAACTGGTGCTGGACAACCTGCAAGGCTGGCTGACCGAGCCCGATGCGGCCGACCTGGAACGAGGCAGGCTGCGCGCCTTGGCCATGGGGGCCGGCACGTAGCACGGCCGGCATCCGGCCCCAACGCAAAGGAGTACTCGAATGTTCCTTGCACATTTCGGCATCGGCTTCGGCGCGAAGGCCGCCACGCCCAAGGTATCGCTGGGCACGCTGTTCCTGGCAGCGCAATTCATCGACCTGATCTGGCCGACCCTGCTGCTGCTCGGCATCGAACGCGTCCACCTCGTCACCGACGGCGCGCGCAACCCGCCGCTGGAATTCATACCCTCTCCCTACTCGCACAGCCTGCTGGCGGTCATCGCCTGGGCGGCGCTGGTCGCGGCGACCTATTACGTCGTGCGCCGCAGCCGCAGCGGGGCCGTGGTGCTCGGCCTGGCCGTCATCAGCCATTGGCTGCTCGATCTCGTCGTGCATTATCCCGACCTGCCGCTGTATCCCGGCGACAGCCCGCGATTGGGGTTCGGCGTCTGGTCGTCGCCTGTCGTCTCGATGGCACTGGAGCTTTCGATCTTCGCGATCGGCATATGGCTGTATCTGCGCGCCACCCGGGCGCGCGACGCAACGGGAAAATGGGCATTGTGGTCGCTGCTCGCGCTGCTGCTGCTCATCCAGGTCGCCAACGTCTTCGGCCCGCCCCCGCCCGGCACCTCCGCCATCGCATGGGCGGGACAGGCGCAGTGGCTGCTGGTTTTTTGGGGCTACTGGGTGGACCGCCACCGCCAGCCGCTGGCGCCGGGCTGAGTCCGGCCCGGTTCAGACGCCGGCGAAGAACTTGTAGGTGTTGCGGCCGCTTTCCTTGGCGCGGTACATGGCGTCGTCGGCATGTTTGATCAGGGTCTCGTCGTCCGTCGCATCGTCGGGACTGATGCTGATGCCGATGCTGAAGGTGATGACCAGCTCCCGGTCGCCGATACGGTGCGGCTCCAGCATCGCGTTGACGATCTTGCGCGCGACCGTCTCGGCATCCGCCGCTCCGTTTATCTCCGCCAGCAGGATCATGAATTCGTCGCCGCCGTGGCGGCAGATGGTGTCGGACTCGCGCACGCAGGACTTGAGCCGTTTGGCGACCGACTGCAGCAGCAGGTCTCCGGCCAGGTGCCCCAGCGTGTCGTTGACGGACTTGAACCGGTCCAGGTCGAGAAACAGCAGGGCGCTCTTCTTCT
>JBQGEN010000264.1:0-15985 GCA_052039615.1 Sideroxyarcus sp.
GGACAATCCCGTGATAAGCGGGGGTTAGTTATAAAACCCAGACAGAAAGGCTTCTATCTGGACTCCAACGCACGGTAGCGACTTAGCACTTCCTGAACCGCCTGCTCGATGTTCAGAGGGGTCGTATCCAGCAAGCTCGCACCTTGCGCCTGCTGCAGCGGAGCCACGCTACGTTGAGTATCCCGTTCGTCGCGCGCCCTGATATCCTGCAAAAGGGCAGTTATATTAGCACTCATCCCTTTTTCTTTCAACTGCTTATATCTGCGCTCGGCACGAGCCTCGGCGCTGGCGGTCAGAAATATCTTAAGCACCGAGTCTGGAAACACCACCGACGCCATGTCACGCCCGTCCGCCACCAGCCCCGGCGCCTGGCGGAAGGCCCGCTGCTTTTCCAGCAGGGCCGCGCGCACCTTGGGCAGGGCGGCGATTCTGGAGGCTGCTGCACCTGCTTCCTCGGTGCGCAACTCGTCGCCCACCAACGATCCATCCAGCCAGATGTCTGCACCTTCAAAACGGATATCGACCTGACCGGCCAATTCCGCCAGACTATCTTCCGCCTCCAGCTCGATACCGCGCTTTTGTGCAGCCAGACCCAGCAGTCGATACAGCGCGCCGCTGTCAAGATAGTGCATGCCCAGCGCTGTCGCCACGCGCTGCGCCACCGTACCCTTGCCCGAGGCTGAAGGACCGTCGATGGCAATCACCGGAACTGCTGTCGTTACTTGCTTGAACACGCTGAAATACTCCGGAAAAGTCTTGGCCACACACTTGGGATCGTTGATGCGCACGCCTGCACCGCCGAACGCGGCCAGCGAGAAACACATCGCCATGCGATGGTCGTCATAGGTATCGATGGCGGCATGCTTGATCTGCGATGGAGGCGTGATGCGGATGTAATCCGCCCCCTCCTCCACCGTAGCGCCGACCTTGCGCAACTCGGTCGCCATCGCCGCGATGCGGTCTGTCTCCTTCACGCGCCAGCTGGCGATATTGCACAATTCAGTCGTGCCGTCTGTAAAAAGTGCAGCTACGGCCAGCGTCATCGCGGCATCGGGGATGTGGTTGCAGTCGAGGTCGATAGTTTTCAACTTGCCGGATGGCGCTCGGCACTCTATCCAGTTGTCGCCCATGGAGATTATCGCCCCCATCTTTTCCAGCGCCTCGACGAAACGCACATCTCCCTGCACGCTGTTGTTGCCGACGCCCTCGACGCGCACCGGCCCGCCGCCGATCGCGCCCGCCGCGAGAAAATACGAGGCGGACGATGCGTCACCTTCAACGTAGATCTCGCCGGGCGACATATAGCGTTGCCCGCCGAACACAACGAAACTTTGCCAGTCTTTTCTTTCGACCTTGACGCCAAAGCGCGCCATCATTGCCAGCGTGATCTCGATATAAGGCTTGGAGATCAGTTCGCCCACCACTTCGACCCTCACCGTCCGGCCCAGCAGCGGCAACGCCATCAGCAAGCCGGTCAGGAACTGGCTGGACACGTCGCCGCGCACCTGCGCAACATCCCCGGCCAGGCTGGCAGAAGATATCCGCAGCGGCGGGAAGCCTTCATTGCCCAGATAGCGGATGTCCGCCCCCAGTTGGCGCAATGCATCCACCAGGTCACCGATGGGGCGTTCGTGCATACGCGGCACGCCTGACAATTCATAGCTGCCGCCGGACAAAGCCAATGCCGCCGTCAGCGGACGGAACGCAGTACCTGCGTTGCCGAGAAACAGCTTCGCGTGCTTGACGGGGAAGTTTCCGCCGCAGCCGGTGATACGGTAAGCATTGTCGCCTAGCGACTCCACGCCCACTCCCAAGGTGCGCAAGGCATCCAGCATGCGATCGGTATCGTCCGAGTGCAGCAGGTCGCGCACGATGGTCGCGCCTTGCGCCAGCGCCGCCAGCAGCAGCACGCGATTGGAAATGCTCTTGGAACCGGGCAGGCGCACGGTACCGTGCGCAGACATCAAAGGAGGGAGATCGAGGAATTCGTGTTGAGACATGCTTAAGTAAAGTGTAGTTATTGTTGCGTCCAGGCGCTGCGCACTTCGCGCGCCAGACTGAATATCTCTTCCAGTTTGGCGGCGTCGTTGTTCTCCAGCGCCTGATGCAGGACATGGAGTTCGGCGGCGTATTGCTGCAACTCGCGCATCAGCGCATCGCGGTTGGCAAGACAGATGTCGCGCCACATCTCCGGCGAACTGGCAGCGATGCGGGTGAAATCGCGGAAGCCGCTGGCGGCGAACGACAGCAGTTGGTCGCGGTTGTCGCGTTGCGCCAGGTCATGCACCAGCGCGAACGACAGCAGGTGCGGCAGATGGCTCACGGCGGCGAACACCTCGTCGTGCTGCTGCGCCGTCAACTCGCTCACATTGGCGCCGCACCATTCCCAAGCGTCACGCACGCGCGCCACCGCATTTTTCGAATTTTCCGGCAATGGCGTCAGCACCACTCTCTTGCCCTGATACAGATCGGCCTGCGCTGCGGCGGCACCGCTCTTCTCTGCACCGGCGATAGGGTGCGCGGGGATGAACTGTCCGATCCTGCCACCAAGGTTCGCGCGCGCTGCAGCGACCACGTCGCTCTTGGTACTACCGCCGTCGGTGACCAGCGTTTGTGCGCCGAGGTGCGGCGCGATGCGCGCGAAGATCTCCGCCATCTGCGCCACTGGCGTGGCCAGCAGGACCAGATCAGCATCGTGCACTTCGTGCGCCACGTCGTCGCCGATGCGCTCGAGGATGCCGAGCTGCCGGGCTTGTTCCAGCGTCGCCTGGCTCCGACCGAAGCCGACCACCTCGCCAACCGCTCCGGCACGGCGCAAGGCCAGTGCAAACGAGCCGCCAATCAGGCCAACGCCGAAGACCACTATTTTTTTCATCGATTGAGCCAAAAATCGCCACCTGTAGAAGGGCGAATTATACCCGAGCCGCTGTCACCACCATCCATCCCCTCTCACAATATATCGGCCCGACTGAACGCCCTGGACTTGGTCGCACACAACCTGGCGAAAACAGTGTAAATTGGTCGCGTATCCGCTATTCATACAGGAGTCCGTCATGAAGATGCATACTTCCAGTCATTTGACCGCACTCGCCCTGTTTACCTGTTTGACCGGCACCCCGACAGCCTTCGCAGCCACCACGACCGACACATTTGCCGTCACGGCGAGCGTTGCTACCGTGTGCTCCGTTACGGCGACCGACCTGGCGTTCGGCGCCTATGCCAACGTGGCGATAGCGGCAACCAGCACCATTTCCGTCACCTGCACCAGCGGCGGCGCTTACACCGTGGGCCTCAATGACGGACTTCATTTCTCTACCACGCGCCGCATGCAGAACGCCGGCACCGATTACCTCAGCTATGAACTGTACAAAGAGGTCGGCCATACCAACCGCTGGGGAAGTGCTGGCGGCGAACTGGTTTCCGGCACCGGCACCGGCGCTGCCCAGGACCTGACCGTCTACGGCGATCTCCCCGGCAGCCAGGGCCTGATCGCCGGCTCTTACAGCGACACCATAACGGTTACAGTGACATATTGACGAATGGCGATACGACCGCGTCGGCATCATGGCGTCTGTTGCATCCACACTTGATCCAGGGGGTAAACATGTCTTCAGCCTCATTCGTTTCGCGCCTGCTTTTCGCTGCTCTGCTGGCATTCGGGATCGCCTCCGGTGTCCATGCATCCTCCCTCTCCATCAGTCCGATCACCGTCACACTGGATGAGAAGACGCAATCCGCTGCGCTTACCCTCAAGAATGAAAGCGGCGAATCACGGGTGATCCAGACCGAGCTACTGCGCTGGACCCAGGAGAAAGGCGAAAACGTCCACGCCCCCAGCCGCGACATCCTGGTCAATCCGCCCATCGCCACGCTGCGCCCTGGCCAGACACAAATCATCCGCATCGGCCTGAACCGCAAGGTGGACAGCAAACAGGAACTGGCCTACCGCCTCTATGTCAGCGAGGTTCCCCCTCCACCCAAGGAAGGTTTTACAGGCCTGCGCATCGCGTTGCGTCTGGGCCTTGCCGTATTCGTCTCCCCTAGGGCAGAACCGACCGACAAGCTGGAATGGGCAGCGGTGCGCAATCCGGAAGGGGCATTGCAGCTGACCCTGCGCAACAGCGGCAATCGCCACGTCCGCGTGACCAACCTCGAAGTGAGAGATTTCAACAATGGCCAGCAGCTGGCTGAATTGCAGCAGCCCCAATTCACCGTGCTTGCAGGACAAACGCACCAGATATCGCTTTCGCTTCCGGCAGGCTGGCAGGGCAGACAATTGAGTCTGGTCGCCGGCACCGAAAATGGGCTGATTGAAACCATAGTCAGAGTGGAACAACCCGCGAAATAGGTTGCCTTGCCGTCCGGCCTCGGCGGCAGTTGCGGAAGCCCGCCGTCATGCATGGGAGACTGGTATGGCGTTCTACCAGATTCTGTTAAGCGCATTGCTTTATCCGTCCACGACAACCGCAAACGCAGCACCGGTTCAGAGCGCCTTTCATGTCACCTCCTCCATTCCGGATTCCTGCTCCGTAACTGCGGTCGGGCTGGATTTCGGCGCCTACGATGGCAGCCAGAACGATCAGACCGCCAGCATCACCGTCACCTGCACCGTCAAGGGCATCCCTTACCGGATCGGCCTGAACGACGGAATGCATTTCAGCGCCCCCAACCGGCGTTTGAAACACAATGCGAGTGCCAGCTATCTGATCTATGAGTTGTACCGCGATGCCGGCAGATCGGCCCGCTGGGGTATCGACGACGCCAGTGATGTCGATATGACCAGCGACGGCACGGCACAGCGCTTCACCATATATGGACGGGTTCCGGCCGGCCAGAGCGGCCCGGTCGGCAGCTATTCGAACACCACCATTGTCACGGTGAACTTCTAGGAGGGCCACATGTGGCGTGAGCGTTATGACAGCCTGGCCAGCCCGACAGAACATGCCTGCGGCAAACTGAACATTGCCACCGCTGAGACAAATCAAGTTGCCGAATAGAACGGGACACCTACTCAGGCTGCTGGGCTGGCTATGCCTGATGGCCAGCATTGCCGGACACGCCCAGACAACGGCAAGATCGGCGCCAGCCGCCCCTCAGCCGCCGCTTCCCCAGAAAGAAGCGGTCTATCGCTGCGAAGCCGAGCTGCTGCTGGCGGTACGCATCAACGGCATCGTCCAGCCGATGTGCGAACATATCACCAGACTCAACAACAAGCGGCTGGCCGCCAACATGGATGCACTGCGCCACTGGCGCCTGCGCACACCGGCAGTTGCGCCAATCGCCCATGAGGGCGAAAACTATTACCCGCTCGATGCCATTCCGGGGCTGCGCTACCGGCTGGACGAAGCGACACAGGAACTGCAACTGACGATCCCCCCTACTGCCTTCCAGCCCACCAAGTTCAACGCGGCCGCGGATCTGCAGCGCACCTCTCGGGTTTCCCCTGGCGGCTTCTTTAATTATGACCTGCTTGCCCAGCACAGCATGGGCACCCGGACCAGCAATGGCCTGTTTGAAGCGGGCATATTCAACCAGCAGGGAGTGGGCACCAGCACCTTTCTGTGGCAGAACCATGGCATGCCGCATAAATTCATCCGGCTGGAAACCGCCTGGACCCACGACGACCCGGAATCCATGTCGCGTTTCCAGTTTGGCGACAGCATCAGCCGGGCCGGCACCTGGGGACGCGCGGTGCGCTTCGGCGGACTGCAATGGCGCAGCAACTTCGACACCCAGCCGGGGTTCGTCACCTTCCCCCAGCCCGGCGCCGCGGGCATAGCGGTACTGCCTTCCACGATAGACGTGTATGTCAACAACACACGACGGCTCACCCAGGAGGTGCAACCCGGCCCCTTCGAGTTCAGCAACGTTCCCGTCATCACCGGTTCCGGGGAGGTGCAACTGGTGGTCAACGACATGCTGGGCCGGCAGCAGACCATCATCCAGACTTATTACGCCAGCCCGTCTCTGCTGCGCGCAGGGCTGGACGATCACTCCTATGAGATCGGTTTCGCCCGCCAGGATTTCGGGCTGTTCAGCAACCGTTACGCCGGGCCATTCGCCGTAGGCACTCAGCGTTACGGCGTCAGCAACCGCCTCACGCGTGAACTGCGAGCCGAACTGCTGCCCGACCAGCAGACTGCCGGGCTGGGCGCCACCTATCTATGGCCCGGCTTCGGCACTGGACATGCCGCGATAGTCGCAAGCCATGGCCCGGACGGCGGCGGAAGATCCTTCCTAGCGGGATTGGAGCAGGTCAAGCGGCATTACTCCTGGAGCGCGCAGGAACAGATCAGCAGTTCGCATTTCACCGAATTGGGCTGGGCATCCGGCGATGTCCGTCCGCGCAGCACCCGGAGCCTGCGCTTGGGACTGCCCATCGGCGAGCAGGGCTCGCTGTCGCTCAATCACCTCAACCAGCGATACTGGGAACAGACCGGCAATCGTATCTTGTCCATCAACTACAGCCGCAACCTGTTCCGCGACTTCTCCTTGCTGTTGTACGCGACCCGCAGCGTGAGCGGAACCAGCACGAATCGCAGCTTCGGTTTCAACCTGAGCCACCACTTGGGCGATAGCACCTCGGCCAGCGCCCAATACAACCGGCAGCATGCAAGCAACGATGGGCAACTACAGATCCAGAAGAACCTGCCGGAAGGCCCTGGCTTCGGCTACCGCCTGCTGGCGCAAGGCGGGCTCAATCAACGCGAGGAAGCCAACGGTTCGTGGCAGACCAACAGCGGCACCTACACCGCCGGCATCTCGCAGCAATCAGGCGATTCCAGCAGCCGACTGGGAGCCAGCGGCGGAATCGCTTTCCTGGGCGGATCGGGCTTCGCCAGTCGCCGCATCAATGACAGCTTTGCGGTGGTGAATGCCGGAGACTATCCCGATGTGCGCGTCTATTATGAGAACCGCCCCGCCGGCACGACAGACAGTCGAGGCATGGCGCTGATCCCGCACCTGCGGCCCTATCAGAGTAACCGCATCAGCATGGCAGCAGAGGACCTGCCGCTCGAAGCCAGGGCCGACCAGCTGGAACTGCTGCTCACCCCGGCATTGCGCAGCGGCAGCTATGCCGAGTTCCCGATCACCACCGTGCACGGCGGCACCCTGGTCATCGTGCTGGAAGACGGTTCCTTCATCCCGTCCGGCGCGACGGTGATCCTGCTCGACCAGGAGGAGGAATTCCCCGTCGGCTTGCGCGGCGAGGTGTTCCTGCCCTCGCTTGCCGAATCAAATGAACTGTTGGTAATTTGGAAGGGACAGGGCTGCCAGATCGACCTCAAGCTGCCGCCCAATAGCCCGCCGCTCGCCGATCTCGGGCGCCGGACCTGCACCGGGGTCAAACCATGAAAAATGCAAGCTGCGGAAGGGGAATGCAATGAAAAACAGATTATGCTACTTACTGGTCATGCTGCTGGCTCTGCCACTGCAGGCATCGGCATTATGTCTGGGCTGCACCTGTGCGGTCACCGCTACCGGAGTGGCTTTCGGCTCATACAACCCGTTTTCCTTCTCGGATGTGTCCGCCGCCAGCAACGTCCACCTCAGCTGCACCGGCATTCTCGCCATCGGGGTTGTCGACTACGATATATTCCTCAACGAGGGAGTATGGAGCGCCGGCTTCCCCGCCCCGAGGCAAATGGACAGCGGGGGAAACCGGCTCAGTTACAACCTCTATACCGGCAGCGATCACGGCACGATATGGGGCGACGGAACGGGCGGCACAGCAATTGTTTCCGACTCGATCACCATCCCCCCTCTGGGCAGCAATTCCGTGGATCACACGGTTTACGGCCTCATTCCTGCGAGGCAGACCTCGACGGCGGTCGGCAGCTACAGCGACACCGTTACCGTCACTGTCAACTACCAATAAGCTGCCGGGTCGCCGAATGCTCTAGAGCGTGCGCCCGATGGCTCCGGCGATGGCGCCCAGCGTGCCCATCAGCTTCTTCAGTTCGTCCGGAGTCAGCGCCTGATCGGCATCGCACCACGCGTCGCACGGGCTGGGGTGCATCTCGACCAGCAGGCCGTCGGCACCGGCGGCGATCGCGGCCTGCGACAGCGCCGGCACCATCCACGCCTTGCCGCCGGCGTGCGATGGGTCGACGATCACCGGCAAGTGGGTCTCCTTCTTCAGCACGGCGATGGCGGTCACGTCCAGCACATTGCGGTAGGCGGTCTCGAAGGTGCGAATGCCGCGCTCGCAGAAGATGATGTTGTGGTTGCCACCGGCTGCGATGTATTCCGCCGCCATCAGCCATTCGCTGATGGTCGCCGACATGCCGCGCTTGAGGATGACCGGCTTGTTGATGCGCCCCACTTCCTTGAGCAGGTCGAAGTTCTGCATGTTGCGCGTGCCGATCTGGATCACGTCCACGTCATATTCGAGGAAGGCATCGATCTGGCGCGCATCCATCAGTTCGGTGACGATGGGCAGGTTGTATTTGGCGGCCGCCTTGCGGAACATGTCCAGGCCTTCCACACCATGGCCCTGGAAAGCATAGGGGCTGGTGCGCGGCTTGAATGCGCCGCCCCGCATCAGGCGGCAACCGGCTTCCTTCACGAACTTCGCCGACAGGTCCATCTGATCCTGTGTCTCCACCGAGCAGGGACCGCCGATGATCTGAATCTGGTTGCCGCCCAGCGGGATGCCGGCGATGTCGATGACGGTGTTCGCCTTGTGCGACTCGCGCGACACGATCTTGTATTGCTTGGCGATGTGCATCGCCGATTCCACGCCCGGCAACGAGGTGAACATGTCCGCATCCAGCTTGCGCTCGTCGCCGATGGCGCCGATGACGGTGCGCTCTACACCGCGCGAGATGTTGGCCTTGAGTCCGGCGGACTCGATCTTTTTTACCACCGCGTTTACTTGCGCGTCGGTGATTTCACTGCCCATAACGATGATCATTTGATTTCTCCATTAGCTTGCTGACTGATGCATTTTTCCAGTGCAGCCAAAAATTTTGCGTTCTCGCTTTCCAGACCGATGCTCACGCGCAACCAGTCCGGCATGTCGTAGTTTGCTATCGGGCGCACGATCACACCCAGTTCGAGCAAGCGTCGGTACATCGCCGTGGCGTTGCCGATGCGGAAGGCCACGAAGTTGCCGAACGACGGGATGTATTCCAGCCCGAGTTTGGTCAGACCTTCGGTGATCTGCAGCATGCCGCGCCGGTTCAGTTCGAATGTTTTTTTGACGAAGGACACGTCGCGCAACGCCGCCACTGCTGCCGCCTGCGCCACGCTGTTGACGTTGAACGGCTGGCGCACGCGATTGATCATGTCCGTCACCTGCTCGTGCGCCAGCGCATAGCCGACGCGCAGGCCCGCAAGTCCGTACGCCTTGGAAAAGGTGCGCGAGATGATGAGATTGGGGAGCTCCTTCAGCCAGCTCACGCTGTCGTAGCGTTTGTCTTCCGGCAGATATTCGTTGTACGCCTCGTCCAGCACCACTAGGATCTCGGGCGGCAGGCCGCGCAGGAAAACCTGCAACTCGTCCGAGCCCAGGAACGTGCCGGTCGGATTGTTCGGGTTGGCGATGAACACCATCTTCGCCTTGTTGTCCTTGGCGGCCTTCAGCATCGCGGACAGATCGTGGCCGTAACCCTCGGTCGCCGCCACGCTGATGCCGGTCGCCCCCACTGCCTGCGTCGCCAGCGCATACACGGCAAAGGCGTGCGCCGAGTACACCACCTTGTCGCCGGGTGTGAGGAAAGCGCGCGCCGCCAGTTCCAGCAGGTCGTTGGAGCCGTTTCCCAGCGTGATGTTGGCGTGCGTCACGCCGTAGCGCTTCACCAGCGCGTCCTTCAGTTCGAAACCGTTGCCATCCGGATACAGCGCGATGGTCTTGATCGCCTCCTGCATCGCGGCGACCGCAGCCGGACTCGCGCCCAGCGGGTTCTCGTTCGAAGCCAGCTTGATGATGCCGGTGATGCCGAGTTCGCGCTCCAGCTCCGAGATCGGCTTGCCCGGCTGGTATGGCGCGATCGCGCGGATATAGGATGGTGCCAGATCACAGTAATTCATAAATTCAAATCCACTACAGATGCATGGAGACACGACAGGACGCGCAAGCCAGGGAAACGGATTCTACTGACGTTTCACGGTTTTCCGCGCCACCGCGATTATTTAATAATCATTATTCAAACAGCGACCGGGTAGGAGCCCAGCACCTTGACGAAGGCGGCGATCTGCTTGAGTTGCGCCAGCGCGGCGGCGACTTTCGCATCGGATTGATGCCCTTCGATGTCGACGTAAAACACATATTCCCACAGGCCGGTGCGCGACGGACGCGATTCCAGCTTGGTCATCGACACGCCATTGCTCGCGAACGGCGCAAGCAGGTCATGCATCGCACCCGGCCGGTTGGGCGCGGACATGGCCAGGGAAGTCTTGTCCTTGCCGCTAGGCGCCACCTCCTGCTTGCCGATGACCAGGAAACGCGTGGTGTTGCGCGCATCGTCCTCGATGTTCTGTGCCAGCACCTTCAGCTTGAAGTGCCCCGCCGCCTGCTCGCCGGCGATCGCCGCCGCGAACGACTCTGCCGCCGCCAGGCGCGCCGCATCCGCATTGCTGGAGGCGGTGATGCGCTCGGCCTGCGGCAGGTGCGCATGCAACCATTCCTGGCATTGGCCGAAGGACTGCGGATGCGAATAGACCTTGCGGACGAGCGACAAGTCGTTCTCGTTCGAGAGCACGCACTGATGGACCTGCAGCAGCACCTCGCCGCATATCTTGAGATTGCTGTTCAACAGCAGATCGAGCGTGCGCCCGACCGCCCCCTCGGTGGAATTCTCCACCGGCACCATGCCGTAGTTAGCCGCGCCGCTCTCCACGGCCGCGAACACGCCATCGATGGAATCGGCCGGCACGCCCACCGTCGCCTGACCGAAACGCTGAAACACCGCCGCCTCACTGAAAGTGCCGTGCGGCCCGAGATAGGCCACACACAGCGGCGCTTCCAGCGCGCGGCATTGCGACATGATCTCGGTGAACAATTGCGACACGCCCTGAGCCGACAGCGGCCCCGCGTTGGCCTGCACCATACGCTGCAGCACCTGCGCCTCGCGCTCGGGACGCAGCACCGCCCCGTTGCCCTTGACGCGGCCGATCTGCTGCGCCAGTCCGGCGCGCTGGTTGAACAGCTTGAGCAACTCGTCGTCGATGCGGTCGATCTGCTCGCGGAATTTTTTCAGTTCATCGGACATTGAAAATCAGCCTTTGCGCCGGGCGAATTCGCCCATGAAATCCGCCAGCGCCTGAACGCCCGCCAGCGGCATGGCATTGTAGATGGAAGCGCGCATGCCGCCCGCCAGCTTGTGGCCCTTGAGTTGCAGCATGCCGCGCGCTTCCGCTTGTTTGAGGAATTCCGCATCCAGCGCCGCATCACGCGTCTTGAACGGCACGTTCATGCGCGAGCGGTCGGCCTTCGCCACCGGGCAGGCATAGAAACCAGCGCTGGCATCGATCACGTCGTACAGCACCTTGGCCTTGGCAATGTTGATCTTTTCCATCCCGACCACACCGCCGTTCCTCTTCAGCCACTGGAACACCAGACCCGCCACGTACATGCCGTAGGTGGGCGGCGTGTTGTACATCGAATCGGCATCCGCATGCGTCTTGTAGTCCAGCATGGTCGGCAAGCGCGGATCGGCGTGGCCGACCAGATCGTCGCGCACGATGACCAGGGTCACCCCGGCCGGCCCGATATTCTTCTGTGCGCCGGCATAGATCAGGCCGAACTGCGACACATCGTACGGACGCGACAAGATATTGGACGACATGTCCGCCACCAGCGGCACGTCGCCGGTGTGCGGCACCCAGTTGAATTCCACGCCACCGATGGTCTCGTTGGTGGTGTAGTGCAGGTAAGCCGCATCCTTGTCCAGCTTCCAGTCCTTGAACTCCGGCACATAGCTGAAATTCCTGTTGGCGCCGCTGGCGACCTCGTTCACGTAACAGAACTTCTGCGCCTCCTTGATCGCCTTCTTCGACCAGTCGCCGGTATTCACATAATCAGCCGACGACTTTCCGCGCAGCAGGTTGAGCGGAATCATGGAGAACTGCAGATGTGCGCCACCCTGCAGGAACAGCACCTTGTAGTTCTTCGGAATGGCCATCAGCTCGCGCAGGTCGGCCTCGGCCTGCGCCGCGATGCCCATGAATTCCTTGCCGCGATGCGACATCTCCATCACCGACATGCCGGTGCCGTGCCAATCCAGCAGTTCCTCGCGCGCCTGCAGCAGCACCTCGTGCGGCAGCACGGCAGGGCCCGCGCTGAAGTTGAATATCGTCATTGCCCGGTTTCCTCGTCTTCTTCCGTCTCCGCGATGCGGCCCAGACCGGCCAGCTTCTCGCCCTTTTCCAGATTGATCAGCGTCACGCCCTGGGTGGCGCGGCTCATCTCGCGGATCTCGTTGACGCGGGTGCGGATCAGCACGCCGTTGGTGCCGATCAGCATGATCTCGTCATCGCTGTCCACCAGCGTCGCCGCCACCACCTTGCCATTGCGCTCGGAGGTCTGGATCGCCATCATGCCCTGCGTGCCGCGCCCGTGGCGGGTGTATTCGACGATCGGCGTGCGCTTGCCGTAGCCGTTCTCGGTCGCCGTCAGCACACTCTGCTGCTCGTTCTCGGCCACCAGCAGGGCGATGACCTTGCCGCCCTTAGCCAGATTCATGCCACGCACGCCGCGTGTCACGCGCCCCATGGAGCGCACGTCGTTCTCGTCGAAGCGCACCGCCTTGCCCTCATCCGAGAACAGCATCACGTCGTGCTTGCCGTCGGTCAGCGCGACGCCGATCAGGAAGTCGCCCTCGTCCAGGTTGATGGCGATGATGCCTGCCTTGCGCGGGTTGGCGAAATCGGACAGCGGCGTCTTCTTCACCGTACCCTCGCTGGTCGCGAAGAACACGAACTTGTCATCGACGAACTGCTTCACCGGCAGCACGGCGTTGATCTGCTCGCCCGCCTCCAGCGGCAACAGGTTGACGATGGGTTTGCCGCGCGAGATGCGCGTGCCCTGCGGCACTTCGTAAACCTTGAGCCAGTACACGCGGCCGCGGTTGGAGAAACACAGGATGTAATCGTGCGTGTTGGCGATGAACAGGTTGTCGACAAAGTCGTCTTCCTTGGTCGAGGCCGCCTGCTTGCCGCGACCGCCGCGTTTCTGCGCGCGGTACTCGTCGAGCTTCTGCGCCTTCATGTAGCCGCCGTGGGACATGGTGACGACCACGTCTTCCGGCGCGATCAGGTCTTCCATGCTCATGTCTTGCGTGTGGGTGATGATCTCGCTGCGGCGCTTGTCGCCGAACTGCGAGCGCACCGTAACCAGCTCGTCGCCGATGATCTGCGTCACGCGCGCCGGCTTGGCCAGAATGTCGAGCAGATCGGTGATCTTGTCCATCACCTCGCGGTATTCGCCGACGATCTTGTCCTGCTCCAGCCCGGTCAGGCGCTGCAGGCGCAATTCCAGGATGGCCTGCGCCTGAGCATCGGAGAGGAAATACCCGGAGCCCTTCACCAGCCCGAACTCCGGCGCCAGCCCTTCCGGACGCGATGCCTCGTTGACGCGGGACAACATATCTTCCACCAGGGAAGAGCGCCAGCCGCGCGCCATCAGCTCGCGCTTTGCATCGGCCGGGGTCGGCGCAGCCTTGATCAACGCGATGATCTCGTCCACATTGGACAATGCAACGGCCAGGCCTTCCAGAATATGGCCGCGCTCGCGCGCCTTGCGCAATTCGAAGATGGTGCGGCGCGTCACGACCTCGCGGCGGTGGCGCAGGAAGGCCTCGACCACATCTTTCAGGTTGCACAGCTTGGGCTGGCCGTCGACGATCGCGACCATGTTGATGCCGAAGCTGTCCTGCATTTGCGTGGACTTGTACAGCTTGTTCAGGATCACGTCGGCGTTCTCGCCGCGCTTCAGTTCGATCACCGCGCGCATGCCGGACTTGTCCGATTCGTCGCGGATCTCGGAGATGCCTTCCAGCGTCTTCTCGCGCACCATCTCGCCGATCTTCATCAGCAGATTGGCCTTGTTCACCTGATACGGCAGCTCGTCGATGATGATGGCCTGGCGGTCGCCCTTACCGATGTCCTCGAAGTGGGTGCGCGCGCGCATCACCACGCGGCCGCGGCCGGTGCGGTAGCCTTCCTTCACCCCGGCCAGGCCGTAGATGAAACCGGCGGTCGGGAAGTCCGGCGCAGGCACCAGCTCGATCAGTTTCTCGATGTCCATGTCCGGCTCGCGCAGCAGCGCCAGGCAGGCATCGATCACCTCGGTCATGTTGTGCGGCGGGATATTGGTCGCCATGCCCACCGCGATGCCGGAAGAGCCGTTCACCAGCAGATTGGGGAAGCGCGCCGGGAACACCAGCGGCTCCTGCTCGGAACCGTCGTAGTTCGGCCCGAAATCCACGGTCTCCTTGTCCAGGTCGGACAGCAGCTCGTGCGCGATCTTGGCCATGCGGATCTCGGTATAACGCATCGCCGCCGCGTTGTCGCCATCCACCGAGCCGAAGTTGCCCTGACCGTCCACAAGCGTGTAGCGCAGCGAAAAGTCCTGCGCCATGCGCACGATGGTGTCGTACACCGCAGTGTCGCCGTGCGGGTGGTACTTACCGATCACATCGCCGACGATACGCGCCGATTTCTTGTATGCACGATTCCAGTCGTTCGACAGCTCGTGCATCGCGAACAGCACGCGCCTGTGCACCGGCTTCAGGCCGTCGCGCACATCCGGCAGCGCACGGCCCACGATCACGCTCATCGCATAGTCCAGATAGGACTTGCGCATCTCTTCTTCCAGGCTGACAGGCAGGGTTTCTTTGGCGAATTGTTGTTCCATGTGCGACCTATAAATGGACTGGAGAGGCAATAAAACGAAGTCGGCATTCTATCACACGCCCCTCCCGCGCCGACTAGCCGCCCCCTGTCCGGGCGGCCGCGGCATCAACCCTTTGGCAGCGCATCCAGGCAGGGCACACAAGCTGGAATCCCGAAGCTCATGTCGGACTCAAACGATCGGGATATTCGCAGGGGGCGGAGTGAGATATCCCGCCGACGAACGGTGACACGAAGTTCCGCCAGAAGGGCAAGATCACTCCGCAGATGCCGAGGGACACCCCGACTTTTTTCACCAGGCAATAAAAAAGGCAACGGCAGAAGCCGTTGCCTTGACACCTCAAAACGAGGCGATACCGCTTCGTTTTACTTGGCAGTCACCGTCCGGTAATCGGGCAGTCTGGACAGGTAGCTGGCTACAGCTTCCATGTCCGCCTGCGAGAACTTGGCGATCGCCTTGACCATCTCGGGATGGGAGTTGCCGCGCACGCCCTGACGGATCCACTTCATTTCGCGGATCAGGTAGTCATAGTGTTGCGCCGCGACGACCGGGAAGGACTTGGCCGCATCGCCCTGTCCATGGTCGCCATGGCAGCGGGCGCACTTGTTGTCGGTGTAGATCTTCTTGCCCTTGGCGGAGATGTCTTCGGCACCCTTGCCGTTCTCGCGGACGGACTCCAGGCTATTCAGGTAAGCCGCGATATCGCCGATCTCTTCCATGGAAATGGCAGGATCCTCGACGAAGGGCAGCATCTTCGGGTTGAGGCGAATGCCGGCGCGGATCTCGGTGATTTGCTTGATCAGCACGCTGGTATGCTGGCCGGTCAGGCGGGGATAGACACCCTCGCGCACACCGGCCGCATCGGCCTTGTGGCAGCCCTGGCAGCCGCGGAAGGATTCCTTGCCCTTCACCGGATCTCCGCCACGCTTCAGGACTTCGATACGCTCGGGCGTCATCTCGTCCCAGACATAACCCTTCTTGCCGTAGACCTTGGGCACGTAGGCGTCAGCCGCCTGCGCCAGGCCGGCCTGCATGGAGAACAACGCCACAATAACGATAGAGAATAGATTTTTCATTATTCAGCTTCCTTCAGGGTAACGATATACTCGGACACGGCGTTGATCTCAT
>JBQGEN010000265.1:0-2939 GCA_052039615.1 Sideroxyarcus sp.
CATCCTGAACTCGCTGCGATAGGCGGTGGTCTTGCTCGAAAAACAGGCTGCGATATGTTCGGATGCGCCGGGCAGGTCAAAAGGATGGACCAGCTTGCGCCATGCTTCGACATTGTTGTCGATCTCGTCCTCTTCATATCCCAGCATTCCCTTCCAGCGTCTGGAATACAGCACGTCGCCCGAGGGGATACGCCAATCCCAAACTCCTTCTCCCGCGCTTTCGATGGCCAGGCGCCAGCGTTCGTCCTGCCGTTCGATCTCGGCGCGGGCCTTGTCTTTCTCTTGGCGCATCAGCGAGATACGATCGGCGAGAGCGAGTGAGAGCAGGATCGCATCCACTACCATGCCGAAATCGACGGCATGGTAAGTGATGAATGAGAACGGCAGGATGCCGGAAGTGGTCAGCGGCGTGACGCACGAACCGATCAAGCCGGATATTGTGCCGAGCAGGAAGAAGCGTGCCGCCCGGTTGCCGGAGCGCAACGACCAGATGGCCAGTGCCATGATGAAGGGGCCATATACGATGACCCATGCGGTCGCCGAGAAAATGTTGGGGCCGTATCCCCCGAGCGCAGTGAGCAGATAGGTGGCAAGCAGCAGTAGCGCGAAGCCGATCGCCCACCGGTAGGCATTGACCAGACGGGTTCGCAGCTCAAGGAACAGGATGGCGAAAGCCAGCCCCGCGAACATGTAGAGATAGACCAGTGCTGCCAGTACCCAGTTGTTGAATTCCGGCAGGTCGGGCCAGAGCAGCTGGTAGGCATGGCCGTTCAGTGTCGCATGCATCACCAGGAAGCTGAGCAGATAGGCAGCATACGCCACATAGATCTTTTCCTTGACCGAGAAGAACAGGAACAGGTTATAGAGCAGCAGTGCGCCCAGGACTCCGTAGGTGATGCCCAGGAATCTGGCCTCATCCGCTTCGTTCGCGAAGAAGGTCGTGTGCCGGTACAGGTACATCCCCACGTCGACGGGATCCCTGGAATGGACGCGAACCAGCAACTGGCTTTGCCCAGGCGGAACATGCAGTTCGAAATTGGCCTGCGGATTCCGGACGCTACGCTGGCCGAATGGGAGCGTATCGCCACCGCGATATTCCTGTATCTTGCGACCGTCTTTCAGCAGGACGATCTGTAGATCATCCAACCATGTTGGCTTGAATACGAGAAGGAAGTCGAGGGTGTGCGGTGTCGTGTTGTCGAGGGGCACTCGGAACCAGTAAGCCGCCTCGCTGAAGCCAAAGCTGACGAACTCCTTGTCGCCGGTATTGCTTACGCCGGCCTGGGTGGTCAGTACATGATCGACCGTCATGGACATCCGGTCGTCTTTGATGATCTCTGCCAGTGGCGTTAACGGCAACTCTGCCACCGATGCATCCAGACGCACTGCTGCGGTGTCGGGTAGGGGCTGTGCCCCGGACCAGAGCGGCCAGCACAAGAGCGCGGCAATTAGGAGGCGGAATAGCATGGGCGACTTGCCTGCAAGGTGAATGGTTTCTGTTTTTTGTTTGTTGCCGGATTCTATCAGGAGTCGCCAGCAGGGCCGGTGCGGACATCTTCCGGTTAGACCGGCGGTCATGTTGGTACAATCCGGCCTCATCCAGATCCTAATCGCACCATGTCAGACATCACACCTACCCAACGCAAAGTCGTCCTCGCCGCCTGTTTCGGCACCTTCCTCGAATGGTATGACTTCCTGACTTTCG
Source organism: Sideroxyarcus sp. (assembly GCA_052039615.1). Classification (GTDB taxonomy): domain Bacteria; phylum Pseudomonadota; class Gammaproteobacteria; order Burkholderiales; family Gallionellaceae; genus Sideroxyarcus. The sequence continues at coordinate 1,706 of JBQGEN010000265.1, forward strand.
CTTCGCTGGCGACCTACTTCAGCGTGCTGTTCTTCCCGCCGGAGAACCCCACTGCCGCGCTGCTGATGAGTCTGGCCACCTTCGGCGTCGGCATGGTGGTGCGGCCGCTGGGTTCGGCGCTGTTTGGCAATTTGGCCGACCGCTTCGGGCGCCGTCCCATCTTCATCGCGACCATCGCGCTGATGGGTGTCACCACCTTCCTGGTCGGCCTGCTGCCGACCTATACGCAGATCGGCATCATGGCGCCGATACTGCTGCTGTTGTTGCGCCTGCTGCAGGGCTTCGCGGTGGGCGGCGAGATCGGCGGTGTGGCGGTGTATCTCACCGAGCATGCGCCGCACGGCAAACGCGGCGCCTACACCAGCGTGCTGCAACTGATGGGGCCGCTGGGCATCCTCGTCTCCACCCTGCAGATCGTGCTGCTGCTGGCATTTCTGGACCCCGCCGATTTCAACGCCTGGGGCTGGCGCATCCCCTTCCTGTTCTCGGCACTGCTGCTGTTCGTCTCGATCAAGACGCGCATGAGCCTGGAAGAATCGCCGGTGTTCCGCCAGTTGCAGGAAGAGGGCACGGTATCCAAGGCGCCGCTGCGCGAGTGCCTGCGCGACCGCCATACCCTGAAAGGCATGGCGCTGCTGTTCTTCTGCATCTCGGCTGGCGGCTCGCTGCTGTTCTTCTCGTCGCAGGTGTATGCCAACGTGTTCCTGAAGAGCGTGGTGCGCATCGATGCTCAGCTCGCCAGCACGCTGGTGATGACCAGCACCCTGCTGCTGTTCCCGCTCACCATTTTTTGCGGCTGGCTGTCGGACAAGGTGGGGCGCAGGCCGGTGCTGCTCGCCGGATTGATACTCGGCGCGCTCACCATCCTGCCCGTGTTTAAGGGCTTGCAGCATTACGGCAACCCGCAGCTGGAGCGTTTCAACAACGAAGTCGCGGTGACCCTGTACGGCAACGATTGCGACTACAGCCCGTTCCGCAAGGCCGCCAACGATTGCGAGCGCAACCAGGAATTCCTGATCAAGAACGGCGTGTCGTACGAGTTGATGCCGCTGGGCGAGCGCAGGGAAGTTGCGCTGAACATCGGCGGCGACAGCGAGGTGGCGGCTTTCCATCCGGCGGAGATCACTGCCGCGCTGCAGGGCAAGGGCTGGCTGGAGAAGGCAGATAGTGCTCAAGTGAACAGCTTCATGCTGTTCCTGCTGCTCATCGTTCCCGTGGTTGCCGTGGCGCTCAT
>JBQGEN010000266.1:0-1628 GCA_052039615.1 Sideroxyarcus sp.
GACATTACTAATGAGTTCCTGAGGCGAATGTTCTAGGAAAACCAACGATTTTACAGTGTTAGCTCGAGCAACCTTGGATATCACACTTCCACTCTGTATTAGCAGCCCTCCAGCAGCACTAATTCCGAGGATAGCGCCCTCCACAGACAGAACGGGAATCCATTTGTCGTTGGAGCTATCTACTGGCTCCCAAAGCTCCTCTGGAAATTCTTTCAGCGATCCTGAATTCATCAGCTACATACCCGGAGAGTGCGTTATTTGGACACCAAAGTCCTCCATGGCCTTTTGAAACTGCTCTCTAACCTCAGGCGTCCAATTTTGGTGAAAATGCCCGCTACTTTCATTTGTTAAAATTTGACCATCAGGTCCTCTGCTAAACATACCGCCAGCTAAACTTGACTCATCTCCGCCAATGCTTTTCCCAAGCTGCTGGTGTGGGGAACCGCCGAGATCAGCCTGCGGTTTTCCGACAGCAAACGTCTTTGTTTTTGGATCAAAGACAAACTCCGTTCCCCCACCTGGTGGATTGTAATTCTGAATAGCCTTTGAAGACTTAGACTTACTATAGCATCTGCGGGGTCAGGTCTTGCATTACGACATTACCAGCCACCCTGAAGCATCTGCGGGGTCAGGTCTTGCATTACGACATTACCAGCCACCCGGCCGCTCGTACCATCAGCACTGGCGTCCTGCCGCCTAGTTGCAAGCCTTGCCACATCAGGTTTCTGGCTCGTTTTTGTGGGCGTTAACCGCGCGGCTCACGGTCGCATAATGCACGCCGAAATGCCGCGCTATCGCTGCCATTGTATGCCGCCCTGATAGATAAGCACGCGCCATGGCTTCGTTGCGGTCATATTGTTTCTCAAATTCCTCCAGCGGTTGCGTCAGCGCTCGCCTTTGCGCGCGGGGGATCTCGTCCAGTGAGGGCTTTTTCTCGATCTGGGCTTGCATCTTTTTCACGAATGTTTCCGAGCCGAGGTATATCTGTCCTTGCAGTTGCGCCCACACGCTCGGCAAGCGCGCCCCCTCGTGAACGAACTGCACGTATTTTGCAATGGCACTGGTTCGCCGTTGCCCGAATTGCGCCAGTATCCAGTCGGTCTGCAACCAGTTTGGTGAGGGCGCTTGTCCGCAGGTGGCGAGGTAGCTGCTCCATTGCCAGTTTTCGAGTCGCTTAACCATTTTGGCGCGTAGCGGGTTTAATACGACGTAACGCGCCAGTTCCATCAGGTAAATGTCCCGCTCTACCAGAATGGCTTTGTAGCGGCCTTGAAACACATGCCCCACCCGTTCGTGGTTGCGGTTGAAGCGTTGCGTATAAACGCCGTTGAGCTGGCGCATGCCCTGCGCAAGATTTGCTTCCGGAGTTTCGATCAGTAGATGATAGTGATTGGTCATCTGACACCAGGCATGACACACCCAGTTAAAGCGTTCACAGACTTGTCCGAACACTTCCAGCCATTGCATCCGATCCTGATCGTCCAGAAAAATATTCTCGCGTCCATCCCCCCGTGATGTCACGTGGTAGATGCCCCCAGATAACTCAATTCTCAATGGGCGTGCCATGGGGTGGAACTTTAGCAGGAAATGTATTAATGCAAGACCTGACCCCAGTGCTCTCCAGGTCC
>JBQGEN010000267.1:0-1505 GCA_052039615.1 Sideroxyarcus sp.
TTGTCACTAATTTTTAATGACAGAAGTAATGCCTGAAATGTAGTTGGTTAGCCAAGGATTATTGCTGAAGTTGGCTACCCCACTACCGTATCAGCATCAAATCGTAAGGCTTAAGATGTTGACACAACGACTCCCAAATGATATGGTGGAGATAAGTTAAGGCCCTTTTTGAGCCTGTTTTAGCCGCAATACTTTTCAAATAAGGGCCGGTTCACGAGTGATCATTGGTTGAGATAGAAGACAAACGGGAATAGGTAAACGCATGACTGAGCAGGGCTGGACCTCAATGGCCTCGCGGAAAGAAGGAACGGTCGGTTGAGGCCAGCCCTGATGCTCAGCCCGTTTCAACTTAAAGTTAGACATTTTACGTTTAACCACACGAGGATTGGACCGCAAGCGACGCGGGGATAAGCGTTTACGGGCAATATCCTGTAACAAGCGTTGGTACAAGTCCGGAAGTTGCTCCGGGGTGGTCATCTGAAATTCCGGTATGGCCTGCTGCAAAACCCGGACAGCACCGATAAAACTCAGCTGGTCGGGGTCTAGCTGAGATTGCTGGGCGGCCTGGTACATACAGGTGCGGATGATGTAGTGAGCGATTAACAAACCATACAACTCCTGGTAGTGGCAAAAAAGTAAGTGATGAGTAAAATGGAGGGATGATCCAAGAAACAATAACTTATCGATGTCGGGTCTGCAACAGCGAAAATATTGTCAAAAATGGCACTAATCGTTATGGTCAGCCGCAGTACTGGTGCAAGGACTGTGGGGCGCGACGGGTATTGAAGCCTAAACGCCAAGCCCTGGCTAAAAAAAAGCCACCAGCCTGAAGGTCTACCAAGAACGGAGTAGTATGCGCGGCATCGAGCGAGCCTTGGGACTGAGCCGCCTAACCTTTAGTCGCTGGCTGGTTGAGCACATTCTGGCTCTACCACCTTTTCGCCAGTCAGTCTTACCTGCTCAAGGGGATGAGGTACTGGAACTGGATGAACTGTGGTCGTTTGTCTGGCACAAAGGTCAAAAACGCTGGTTGTGGGTGGCGCTCAATCGCCGCACCCGGCAGATTGTGGCCTTTGTTATCGGTGATCGGAGTGCCGAGACCTGTCGTAAACTCTGGCAGCGCATCCCTTATGAATACCGTCAGGGCCGTTCTTACAGTGATTTCTGGCACGCTTACGAGCAACTCTTGACCACCAGCAAGCATCAATTGGTGGGTAAGGAAAGTGGTCAAACGGCCCATGTGGAACGCTGGAACTGCACCCTGCGACAACGTTTGGCTCGCTATGTTCGCAAGACCCTCTCATTTTCTAAATCCGATAAGTTTCATCACCTCGTTACGAAATGGTTTATCTTTAACTACAATCTATCACTTACTTTGTAACCACTACCGACCCCGGTAGCATTGCTCTCCTCAAAAACCGCTCCGACCGCCAGGGTATCGCCAGAGAGGGCGACTGCAGAGCCGAAGGCATTATTTATCCCGGTATTGGAAGCTTTGAGATAGG
>JBQGEN010000268.1:0-1878 GCA_052039615.1 Sideroxyarcus sp.
TCTCAGCTCAGGGCGGCCAGCCGGTTCCAACGACACCGTTGGAGTTGATCACGGCGTCCGACACGGTCACACAGGTTGTGCTCGCATTCCTTGCCCTGCTGTCCGCGATCAGCTGGACGATCATCTTTGCGAAGTGGCTGGAATTCCGCAGCGTTCGCAGCGTGGGGACGAAGTTCGTGCAGGACTTCGAGCGCGCGCACACGCTCGATGAGGCGGCGCGCCTGGCCGCGCGAGGAAAGCAGAACCCGTTCACGCGGGTTTTTCTCCGGGCGAACGCATTCCTCACCGACACCACGCCTGCGCAGACTCCCACGCACGAAGGCCGCGCACGTTTGAGCGCGGCTCAGGTGGAGGCGCTTCGACAGGTGCTTGATTCGCAGACCGATGCCGAGCGTGACGCACTCGGGAGATACCTCACGGCGCTGGCGACGATCGGATCCGTCAGCCCACTCATTGGGCTGCTCGGAACCGTGTTAGGCGTCATTTCCGCCTTCCTTGGCATCACACAGAGCGGAGCAGGAAACCTCGGCGCGGTAGCGCCAGGCGTGGCTCAGGCCCTGACGGCGACGGCGCTTGCGCTGGCGGTCGCCATTCCGGCCGTGTTCGGGTACAACATCTTCGCTAACAAGCTCAACGGGATCGATGGCGAGCTTGAGGGGTTTGGATCTGAACTGATCGCGTTGCTTGTTCGAGAGGGACGGATCTAGGGCAAAGGGCAGAGGGCAAAGGGCAGAGGGCAAAGGGCAAAGGGCAAAGGGCAAAAGGGGATAACGGCAGATTGAGACGCAGACGAAGTGGGCGGCTTCACCTGAACGCCGAGATCAACGTGGTGAGCCTCATCGACGTGATGATGCTCCTGCTGGTGATCTTCATGATCACGGCTCCGCTGATGCAGGGTGGCGTGGACGTCAAGCTACCTGTCGCGGATGCGCGTCCGTTGGAGAACAAGAGTCCGGTGGTGATTACGGTCGATCGCAACGGCCGAATCTTCGTGGACAAGGACGCAATGACGTATGGTGAATTCGCTTCCAGCGCCAAAAGCCTGCTCAGCAAGGCCAAGGAAGGCGTAAGCGTCAGAGCCGATGCGCGAGCCTCAGTTGAGATGCTGTTGCGCGTACTGGCGGTGGTCCGGAATGCCGGGGTGACCAACGTCGGCATGGTTACCGAACCCGAGGTCAGGCCCCAGTGAGTCACGTGCTGCGCCACTCGTCAGGCAGTGGGCAACTCGGTCTTCCGGTTACCCTGTCGGCGGTTGTGCATGTCGGCCTGGTAGCGTTGGTGCTTGTTGCAACGAGAGGTGGCCGGCAGCGTGGTGAGGTCTACACCGTCAACCTGATCGCGGCAGCGGCAGGGCCGCGACAGGTCGGCATCGTTGCCGAACAGCCGAAGACACAGCCGGACGCGCCGCTTCCCAAGCGCGCCGAGATGCAGCCCAGGGAGACGGCGCCGCCCGTCAGGCGGCCGCGCGAAACCACGCGCACGCCATCGCGCGCGACGCAGGTGCCTGACGCGAAGAGCGCGCGGTTCGACACCCCGGCACCCAGGGCCGGCGGCGGTGAGACGGGCGGGAAGGGCACCGACGTCGCCAACGTCAGCACAGCGGGAAAGGAATTTCCGTACCCGGCCTACCTGCACAACATCATCACGCAGATCGCCCTTCGTTTCAATCCGCGTCAGAAGCAGATGTTGAGCGCGGACGTCCAGTTCGTGATCAAGAGAGATGGCAGTGTATTCGCCATCTCGGTCGTGAAGCCGTCAGGCAGTTACGGCTTCGATCTCGAAGCAAAAGGCGCGATCGAACAGGCATCGTCAGCGCGCGCATTTGGTCCGTTGCCTGACGGGTACAGCGACGACGCACTCACGATTATTTTCACCTTC
>JBQGEN010000269.1:0-1678 GCA_052039615.1 Sideroxyarcus sp.
CATACAGAATGGGGAATTCGGTCGCCGGGACGTACTCGCTCTCGGGCTTTTCGGCCACACGAATGGGCGGGATGCGCAGGACATCGCCCAATTGCAGGCGATAGGTCTGGTCCACCCGTTTCTTGTTGACCCGCACTTCCCCGCGCAGGATGCGGTAAATATGGCTCTTGGGAACACCCTTGAGGTGGCGGAACAGGAAGTTGTCGATGCGCTGACCTTCGCTGCCCTCGTCGATTTCCAGCCAGCTGACAGATTCTTTGCTTAAACCGTTCATTTTGAATATACTTCGCGCCTCGCGTGTGCGCCTTCGTGAAACGGGATGTTCATTTTCCCCGTCCAACCCAAGGCCGGCAATCAAGCCGCCTACGAAGAAGCAGCCCCGCCCGGTTAATCTCACTCACCGGAGACAAGCAGTGATGGTAATTGATTTGCGCGCTCTAAGCACCAAGCAGATAGATTTTGGTGTGCTGCCCTCTACTATTTGGCGGCATACAGATACAGACAAGCTAAACAACGAGAATAAGAACTTGAACCATAGTCGTCATCACAACTCACTGAAAGTTTGCACGACCCTCGTTCTCGCGCGCTAAGCGGCGCGTAGCTTTGTCCTGCCCGTGTCAGAGCGCGGGAGAAAAATATGAAACGCATGTTATTCAACGCGACGCAGCCGGAAGAACTCCGCGTCGCCATTGTGGATGGTCAGAAACTCGTCGACCTCGACATTGAAACCGCCGGTAAAGAGCAGCGCAAGAGCAACATCTACAAGGCCATCATCACCCGCATCGAGCCCAGCCTCGAAGCCTGTTTCGTCGAATACGGCGGCACCCGCCACGGATTCCTCCCCTTCAAAGAAGTCTCCCCGCAGTATTACCAGCCCGGCGCCGGCAGCCGTTCTTCCATCAAGGAAGCGCTGAAGGAAGGCCAGGAGCTGCTGGTGCAGGTGGAAAAGGACGAGCGCGGCAACAAGGGCGCAGCACTGACCACGTATATCAGTCTGGCCGGCCGTTACATCGTGCTGATGCCGAACAACCCGAACGGCGGCGGCGTATCGCGCCGCATCGAAGGCGAGGACCGCAACGAATTGCGCGACGTGCTGGCGCAGATGGAAGTGCCTGCCGGCATGAGCATCATCGCCCGCACCGCCGGCATCGGCCGCAACCTCGAAGAGCTGCAGTGGGACCTGAACTACCTCAAGCAGTTGTGGGACGCCATCGAAGGCGCCGCCGAGACCGAAAAAGCCCCTTCCCTGATCTATCTGGAAAGCAGCCTGGTGGTTCGCGCCATCCGCGACTACTTCAACCCCGAGATCGGCGAGATCCTGATCGACACCGACGACATCTTCCAGCAGGCGCAAGCCTTCATGGGCACGGTGATGCCGGACAACGTGAACCGCATCAAGCGTTATCACGACGACGTGCCGCTGTTCTCGCGTTTCCAGATCGAACACCAGATCGAGTCCGCGCATGCCCGTCAGGTGAACCTGCCTTCCGGCGGTGCCATCGTGATCGACCACACTGAAGCGCTCACCGCCATCGACATCAACTCCGCGCGTTCCACCCGCGGCGGCGACATCGAGACCACCGCGCTCAACACCAACCTGGAAGCGGCCGACGAAATCGCCCGCCAGTTGCGCCTGCGCGACTTGGGCGGCCTCATCGTCATCGACTTCATCGACATG
>JBQGEN010000270.1:0-5586 GCA_052039615.1 Sideroxyarcus sp.
GCGTGCGACATCGTCGCTGCCTGCGGCATCCACGAACACAACGTCCACCGTGGCCGGCGTATCGGCGCCGGCCGTCGCGGACACAGGGGCACCCGTCATGCCCGGATCGCCGCCGTGCAGCGTGGCTGCCGCAAGATTGACGATGGCCTGGTCGCCGCCGCTCTGCCCCGGCGCGATGTCGCACACGACATGAACGATGCGGCTGGAGTCGGGCGCCAGCTCGTCTATGAAGACGGCCGTGTCGTCCGCGTCGTAGCCGGGCGCGGCGCCGCTCTCGACCCGCACCCTGCAGGCGGCGGCATCGAAGTTGTCGCTGCCGCCGTACAGGCTGGCGCCGCTGCCGATATTGGCGGCGGCCAGGCTGTAGTCCTGCACCGTGTTGCCGAGGTTGGTGACGCTGAAGCTGCTGACTGCGCCGGCCTGGCCGGCGCTGACGCTGGCGGGCGCGCCATCGCCATCGGCGACGGCGAGATTGACCTTGTTGTCGACCAGAAATTTAACGGTGTTGGAAGCTATACCTGCCGCGCCGCACAGGTCGCATTGAATCAATGCGCGGCCTTTGATAAGCGTGCCGGAGACCGTGCCCGCGGCCCGGGCCGGATGCGGCAGCGCGGTCAGCATGAGCACCATGCCGGCCGTGATGACAGAACTGGGCCTTCCGAGTATGTTCATCCGCATCTGTTGATTCGATTTGCCGAAAATTGGCGCAGCCGTACCCGTGCGCGACCTGGGGCGCGCAAAAAAACTCCTGACTTGCGGAACGGATTCCCCCGCCTCTCTGTTCTCGGGCAGCTGCTTGCGCCGCCTCTTTGCCGACAAAAGTTCGAGGACACTGGACGCGCACGGGGCTTCCCCTGTGCATGCCCGTCGGCATGCCGGAGTGCTTCAAACGGCGCGGATTCTATAGTGCTTGCAGTGGCCTAAAACTCACCAATTCTTGCAAGCGGAGGGGCGGTCAGACGAGACGGAACGGAGCGGACAGGGCATAGCCCCCGCCGTATTCGCTGCGCAGGGGCAGGTCCTCGCCCAGCGCGGCTTTGATCTTTTTTCGCAACCGGTACACCAGCATGTCTATCCTGCTGATCGCGTACAGATCATCGGTTTCGCCCATCGCGATCAGCAGGGATCTCCTCGACACCGGCTGCTGGTTTAGCGCCAGCAGGTGCAGGAAATTGAATTCCTTGACAGTGAGGGCGACGGCCTTGTCCCCCAATTCGATCTGCCGCCCGGCGCTTCTGAGCGCCCACGACGACGCCTGCTCTTCTCTCACCTTGGGCGGCACCCGGCGGCAGAGTGCTTCGATATGGGCGCTCAGTTCCGGGAATTTGATGGGCTTGGTCAGGTAGCTGTCCGCGCCCAGGCGCAAGCCCTGGATACGGCTGTCGGTCGCCACCCGCGCAGTCAGCACGATCAGGCCGGTGTCGGGATATTGCCTGCGCAATTGCGGAATGATCTGGAAGCCATCTTCGTCCGGCAGGCCCAGGTCGAGCAGGACGACATCGGCGTGGTCCCTGGACAGCGCAGCCCACAATCCGGCGGCATTGGGGACGATCTCCACCTCGTGCCCGATCTCGCGCAGGAAATCCGCCACGTCCTCCGCATAGGAAATGTTGTCTTCGGCAATGATTATCTTGGTCATTCGGTCTGATCCGCGTTCGCTTCGGCAAACGCAAAGTTTCGGATTCTAGGAAGATTCTCCTTCCCAAAACTATCCAATTCTCACCGTCAACGGCTGGTTTTCCATTGCGCCGGGCTGTTGGGCAGCCACACCTTGAACTCCGCCCCGCCTTCCGGAAGGTTGCGCACGGTCAGCGTGCCGCCGTGCGACCTCACCACCGAATGCGCCAGATGCAGCCCCAGCCCGAAGCCGGCCAGCTGCCCCGTGCTGCGGCCACGGAAGAATTTGTCGAAGACATGCGGCAGTTCCTCCGGCGGGATGCCGAGGCCGTTGTCCGAGATCAGGAACTCGACCCCCTGGTCGGGCGCCGGGCGGCAGCCGAGCCTGATCTCGGAACTGACCGGGGTATATTTCACCGCATTGTCCGTCAGCACGCGCAACACCAGGCGCATCATGCCCTTATCGCACAGGACGGTGCCGGGCGCCCCCTCCTCGTGCAGGGTGAAGCGGTGTCCGGTGGAAAGCGCCGCGGCGGAAGCCAGCGCGTCCTTCAGCAGGGACGCCGGCGACACGTGGCTCAGGTGCAGGCTGCGCTCCCCCGTTCCGAACTGATCCTGGGTCAGGTAGTCGTCCAGCAGCGCCATCAGGCGATCGGAAGCCTGCTGGATGTAGGCATAACGCTTGCGCGTGGCCTCGCTGGTCGCTTCCGTGCTCGCGCTCAGGCGCTGCACCGCGGCGTCGATGGTGGCGAGCGGGGTGCGGAACTCGTGCGACACCATGGCGATGAAACGCTTCTGCTCCGCCTGTGCCTTGATGCGCTCCGAGATGTCGCGCGAGACGCCGACCGCCTCCGTCGCCCTGCCCGCGTCGTCGCAGATGATGCTGACCGTGTCTTCCGTCCAGACCGTGGAACCATCCCTGCGCAGCACCTCCAGTTTCAGCACGTCTATCGTCTCTCTCGGGTGCGAAATGAGGAAGGCAATGGCCTTGTTGAAGACGTGCACCGAGGCGGGCGTCAGCGCTCGTTCCAGGGACAGCTCCACCGCTTCCTCCGGCGTGTAGCCGGTCAGGCGCTTGACCGACGGGCTGGCATAGCTGAAACGATGTTTGCCCAGATCGTATTTCCACAACACATCCTGGGCGTTATCGGTGATCAGACGGTAGCGTTCCTCACTCTGCCGCAACGCCCGCGACAGGCGGGTGACGCGAATGGCGATGGCACCGGCGAGGGCGCTCAGCAGCAGCGCGCCAGCCAGCCAGCGATAGAGCCAGGTCGGATTGGTTTGCGGATTGGCGTCGTAGAGGAAACCGTCGAACGTGTAATCGCGCGGCAGCATGCCGATGTCGGCATAGGTGTCGGCGATGTGGCGCCAGCGCCCGGGGTTCATGTAGCCGACCTCGATCAGTTCGGGATGGATCAGCGCCATCGACTGCCTGGCCTCGAAGCGGAAATAGTCGCGGCTGTGGCGCTTCGAATACTTGGCCAGGATCAGGTCGATGAGCTCGGCGGGATGCTCCATGGCATATTTCCAGCCACGCAGGCTGGCCGCGCGGAACGCGCGCGCGCGCTCTGGATGCTCCGCCAGTTCCTGCTCGGTGGTGAACAGGTTGTCGCCGTAGAAATCGATGCCCGCCGAGCGCGGCGTATAGGTCTGGTAAGGAAAATGGGCGCGGTCCAGATAATAGGCCTCGTTGGTCACGTAGGCCGCCATGGCGTCGGTCTCGCCGTCGATCAGATCCTGCGGCTCGTAGCTGTGATCGAGCCGGATGATACGGTCTGGCGTAATGCCTTCCTGCTGCAGATACGCGCGCAGTTCGTCGGACTGGGGCTCCAGCATGACGCGCTTGCCCACCAGGTCATGTATGCCCTGCGTGGCGCTTTGCAGGCGAGCGACCAGCACGTAGGCCGAGTGCTGGAAGATGACGGCCAGCGCCACCACGGGCTTGCCCGCGTGACGCTCCAGCAGCAGGCTGCTGGTGCCCACGCCGTATTGCGCCCTGCCGCCCAGCACTTCGCGCAGCGGATCGACGCCGGGCAGCGCCTCGCGGATATCCACATCCAGCCCCGCCTCGCGATAGTAACCCTGCTCCTTCGCCGCATAGTAGCCGGCGAACTGGAAGGCATGGGTCCACTTCAACTGCAGCGTGACCTGCTCCAGCGCCCGCGCCGGCAGGCTGCCCAGCAGCAGGCCGGACAACGCGCACAGGATCAGGCGATGCAGGAAGCGGCGCACGACGATCAGTCCAGCGGGACCTGGCGCGACTTGTGCGGCGCCCTGGCGAAGGCCGCGTCATACAGCCAGTTCGGCAGCCGCTTCAGCAGCCACCCCACCAGCCCCATCTGCCATGGCACCACGGCGAGCGACTCGCCGCGCGCGATGACGCGTGCCATGCGCCGCGCGGCCTCGTCCGCCTCCAGCAGGAACGGCATCGGGTAGCGATTGACGTCGGTCATCGGCGTCCGGATGTAGCCGGGGCAGAGCGTCACGGCCCTGACGCCGCTGCCGCGCAGCTCGACGCGCAGGCTTTCCATGTACGAGATGGCGGCGGCCTTGGACGCGGAATAAGCGCCCGAACCGGGCAGGCCGCGCAAGCCCGCCACGCTGGCGACGCCGACCAGCGTGCCGCGCCGCGCCGCGCGCATCGCCGCCAGGAAGGGCTGGAAGGTCTTCACCATGCCGAGCACGTTGATGTCCATCACCGTCTGGAACACCGCCTCGTCCTCGACGAACTCGGTGAGCGTGCCGCGGCTCACGCCCGCGTTGGCGATGACGATGTCCGGGACTCCGGCGCGCGCCATGAAGTCGGCCGCCGCTCGCTGGATGGCCGGCGCATCGCGCACGTCGAGGGTGTAGGGAAGAACCCGTTCGGGGAATTCCGCTGCAAGGCCTTGCAGCAATTCGCCGCGGCGGGCGAAGGCGGCGACGGTCGCGCCGTGCTCGAGATAGTGGCGCGCAAGGGCCAGACCGATGCCGCTCGACGCGCCGGTAATGACCACGGATCGGGGATGATGGATCGAGGACCGGGAAGAACCCGCTGCGCCGCTTTTCACTCGATCCTCATTCCTCGCGCCGCTGGCGGCTCAGCGCTGCGCGCGCTCCCGGCGTGCCATGCGCACCACTTCCTCCAGCACGCGGATGGTCTCGGCCGGCTGCAGCCCGGTGATGACGTACTTGCCGTCGACGGCGAGGGTCGGCGTGCCGCGCACCCCGTAACTGCGCACCAGCTGGTTGCTGCGCGCAATCTTGCTCAACATCGAGAACGAGTTGTAGGCAGCGCCGAACTTTGCGCGGTCCACACCGTTCTTCGCCACGAAATCGGTGATCTTTGCCTCGTCACGCAGGTCGGTAAAGTTCACGTTCCATGCCCGGAACAGCGGGTCGTGCAACCGCTCGATCTGCCCCAGCGCATCCAGCGCGTAGTAGGTGCGTGCCATCGGCTCCCAGCTCTCGTTGAATACGACCGGCACATAGTGCAGCTCGACGTCGCCCGGCTTGTTCTGCTCCCAGGCGGCGAGCAACGGATGCAGGTGGTAGCAATGCGAACAGCCGTAGAAGAAGAATTCCAGCACTTCGACCTTGTTGCCGCTGCTGGTCGGTTGCGGCGAACTGAGAAGCCTGTAGTCGCGCCCCGCCACCACTTCCGCCTGCGCATAGGTCGCGCACAACAACGCCAACACCGCCAACAGCCGCTTGAAAGAACTCATGCTCGTCTCCTTATCGAAATCTGTGCGCCCGTTACTGGGCACGTACCTGGGTGGCGATGATGCCGTTCTGGCTCAGCGCCGCGATCGTCTTGCCGGCCTCGCTGCCGGGGTAAGGGCCGAGGCGCACGCGATGCCACACGCCCTTGTCCGGAATGGTCGCGGTCTGGATGATCGCCTCGAAGCCCGAGAACGCGAGCTTGGCCTTGAGTTTTTCCGCATCGGCCACGTTCTGGAACGATCCGGCCTGCACGAAATACAGATC
>JBQGEN010000271.1:0-1946 GCA_052039615.1 Sideroxyarcus sp.
CCTGACCTCTTTTCGCAAGGGGTTAACCTTGAAAAAACGGCTCGTTCATACAAACAATAACAACACATGCGAACAATTAAAACGGTTATTTACCTGACACTTCCACTTGGTATACTCGCGTCATTCGCACTCCTGTCACGGGTGCAAGCTGTCAGCCCGACCCCAGAACCAAGACCTACTCCGACGCCGCGTCCGCGGCCGACGCCATATCCGCGGCCGACACCAGAACCGTGCCATCCTATTCCAGCAGAAGAGTGCGCCCCGCTTACGACCGGCAACTTCAACACCAGTGTTGGCGGCGCAGCGCTGGCGCTCAACAATGCGAATTCTACTTATAACTTTAACAATTCTAAATTTCATGGGTGGTGGCGTAATACGATGATTGGAGCAATGAGTGGGTTTTATGCAGGCGGACCTTCTTCGGCACTACAAGATCAGTACATCTACATTGATACTTCCGTCTATCCTGTGAAAATCCGCACTACTTATGGAACGGATAGATTTCCCAGGTTGAAGCCCGATGTGTTTGATTCTCGTCCAGTTCCGCTTCCTTGCGTACCTGGTGTTCCTACCGCTAATTCTTATTTCTATAAAGGCCCCAATGAATTGGTAAACGGTTATAATCCTCCTTTCGAGGGCTCTTTTGACCCGCTTTTATCACTTATTAATGGCAACACCTTAAAGCTAATCGATGATCAAACGATCAGCGCATTTAAGTACTACAATTATCACTATTCCGGACAAACGACTTTGGCAGGTCTAGCCATTTTCAAAAAAATGGAGTATCCACCAATAGATACAAGCGGCCTGGACTGGAATGATCCGGTTAACTTGTTTAAATATTATGCCTCTGCCAATACGTTCGCGAATTTATCGACGAGTCAGCGTACAGGGGCTCTAAATTATGTAGGACCGAACATAGCAGCGGAAATAACAAGCCAATTTTTGAATGGAACATTTAGAAAGACAACTCCGCTAAGAAAAATCCGGATCACTAATACTGCTTACTACGCAACGATCGGGATACCAGGCGATACTTGGACCACGATCTATACCGGAAACCCTGAGATCGACGAGGGAATCTTCAGTTATGTGACTCCTGGATCGAACGTGAGAATAGAAGGTGCAACTGGCGCCTTATCTATTCTCAATGGAACTTATCGTAATGGAGTAGGGTTACTCAATGCAGGAGCTAACCTCGGACTGAAAAGTAGCTTTGTCGATAAGGGACCCCATGGAAGTTATAATGATCTTTTCAACAGCTTTCTATTGAATTTAGATACATCAAGCCTGCAATCGCTGGCTGATCCTGCTACTGGATGGATTAACCTTCCTCCTGGTATTACTGTCACCGTTAATCATTCGATATCACCTACCTCTACGTACAATGAGTTTTGTGCCGCCTGTGCTGCATGGTTCTATGCCGTTTTTGGGACAGCAACCCATGTTGAAAGAAATATCTATACCGAACCTGGAAGCTGCCGATTGATCGACACCTTTGGTAATCTGCAAACCGCCCTCAAAAACGGGTCTGCTAATGGCTCATTTGGAGACAGCGTAAGACTCGGACAACCTTATGTGAATTGGTACTACCATAATTTCTATGACTACAGGAACGTGGTGTCCGGTCTGGGTCTGGCAAACATTGGTGGGCTGCAAAACATGGTTAATTGTCCTTACCCGGTTAATTACTACAATCCCCTGTTTCAGTATGATACTGCTCTAGGTAATTATCTCGTTAACGTTCACAATTTAGTCTTTACTATTCGCGGTGTGCTTGAACCAGATCAAGCGAACCCGGTCACAATCTACGGTTATCCATTCATCAAGGATCCATCAGCTGGTAGAGCTCATTTTGAAGGTCTTGTCATCCCAGCGAACGTAGTTAACGGGGTTATCCAGCCCAATATCCCTCCCAACTATGCCACCATGGGTTCCTACCATGA
>JBQGEN010000272.1:0-19593 GCA_052039615.1 Sideroxyarcus sp.
CATCGGCATCGTCGCCCAGCGGCTGGTGCGTATGCTGTGCCGTCACTGCAAGTACGGCTACCGTCCTGACAACCTCGAACGCAAGATGCTCGGCGTGCGCTACGACGAGGACATCACGATCTACCGCGCCGCCGGCTGCGACATCTGCCACCACCAGGGTTATACCGGACGCCAGGCGATCATGGAGATCCTCAAGATCGACAGCGACATGGACGACCTGATCGCGCGTCGCGCCAGCATCCGCGACCTCAAGAACAACGCGCTGGAACGCGGCTTCCGCCCGCTGGCGCAAGACGGCATCCGCCGTATTCTGCAAGGGGTGACTTCCATCGCCGAAGTCGCGCGCGTGGTCGACCTGACCGACCGGATGTAACGGGCACCATGGCGCTCTATTCCTACAAGGCCATCGACAGCGCCGGCAAAACCGCCAAGGGCTTGCAGGACGCGGCCAACCTGATCGACCTCGAACTGCGCCTGAAGCGCTCTGGACTCGACCTCATCAAGGCCAGGGAGGAGGAAAACACCATCTCCTTCGGCAGCGGGCGGATCAAGCGCACCGACCTGATCACCTTTTTCTTCAATCTGGAGCAGCTCGTCCGCGCCGGCGTGCCACTGCTGGAATGCCTCGCCGACCTGCGCGACAGCATGGAAGAAGCGACCTTCCGCGAGATCATCGCCAGCCTGGTCGAATCCATCGAGAACGGCAAAAAGCTGTCGCAAGCGATGGCGGAGCACCCCAACGCCTTCGACAAGATCACCGTCAGCCTGACCAGGGCCGGCGAGGACAGCGGCAAGCTGGTCGAAGTATTCAAGCACCTCACCGACTCGCTCAAATGGCAGGACGAGATGGCCGCGCAGACCAAGAACATGATGATCTACCCGGCCTTCGTCGGCACGGTGGTGCTGGCCATCACCTTCTTCCTCATGATCTACCTGGTGCCGCAGCTGGTTGGATTCATCAAGGGCATGGGGCAGGACATCCCGCTCCAGACGCGCATGCTGCTGGCAACGTCCGCCTTCTTCGTCAACTACTGGTACGCCATCGTGCTGATGCCGTTCGTGCTGTTCGGCGCCTACAAGGTCGCCCTCATCAGCAATCCCGGCCTGCAATACCATCTGGACAATTTCAAGCTGCACGTGTGGCCGACCGGCCCCATCCTGCGCAAGATCATCCTGGCGCGCTTCGCCAACACCTTTGCCATGATGTACAGCTCCGGCATCAGCATCCTGGATTGCCTCGCCAACTCGCGCGACCTGGTCAACAACCAGGTCATCGCAAGAAACCTGCAGAACGTGATGCAGGAGATCGAAGCCGGCAAGAACCTGACGCAGAGCTTCCAGCAGTCCGGCATCTTTCCGCCGCTGGTGGTGCGCATGCTGACAGTGGGTGAAGCCACCGGGCAACTGGACCAGGCTTTGCTCAACGTGAGCTATTTTTACGACCGCGACGTGAAGGACTCCATCAAGCGAGTGCAAGTGATGATCGAACCGACCATGACCATCATCCTCGGTGCGCTGCTGGGATGGGTTATGCTGTCGGTGCTGTCTCCGATCTACGACATCATCAGTAAGGTGAAGATCTGATGCCCCGCACCCTACTCTTCCTGAGCGCCGACACCTTCCACGCCTCCACCTGGCAAGGCGGGACACTGGGTGAGCCGCAACATTTCTCCAACGATGCCAACGGCCGCGAACGCTTCTCCGCTTTCCTGAAAGAGCATCCCGAACCCGCCTACCTGCTGGTGGACGTCATCGAGGAAGACTTCCGGCTGGAAACGGTACCGCACCTGATCGGCCCCGCCCGCAAGGAGTTGCTGGCGCGCAAGTTCGAGCAGTTCTACCGCGGCACCCCGTTCCGCGAAGCCACCGTGCTGCAGCGCCAGAAAGAGGGGCGGCGCGACGACGAGATGCTGTTCTCGGCGCTGACCAACCCGGCGCGCATCTCGCCCTGGCTGGACACCCTGCTGGCCAACCATACCCCGCTCGTCGGCATCTATTCGCTACCCAACATCACCACGCCGCTGGTGCGGAGCATCGCCTCGGACCATGTGCTGCTGCTGTCCTGGGAAAAAGACGCCGGGCTGCGGCAGACCTATTTCAAGAACAGGCGCCTGCACTTTTCGCGCCTGATTCCGGTTAGCGGGGACAATGCCTTCAGCGCGTCGGTCGCCACCGAAACACCTCGCACCCAGCAATACCTGAAGAGCCTGAGCCTGCCCCCGCCCGGCGAAGTGCTGGATGTCTATATCATCTGCCACGCCAAGGACCGCCTCGAGCTGCAGGCCCATCTCGAGAGCAGCAGCGAGCTGCGCTACACCTATCTGGATATCCAGGAACTGGGCAAGCGCCTCAAGGACAGCAGCCCCCTTGCCGACTCGGATGCCACGCCGCTGTTCCTGCACCTGCTTGCCTCCGATCCGCCGGCCACGCATTACGCCAATGCCAGCCACACCCACTATTACCTGCTGTGCCAGTTGCGCAACGCCTTGTTCGGACTGGCTGCGGCGATCACTGCCGCGAGCGCGCTGTGGAGCGCCATCGCGTTCTGGCAGGGGCGTGAATACGTCGCGGAGACCGAACCGCTCCAGATGCAGGCGCAACAACTGCTGCAGCAGACGCACCAAATCCAGCAGGGCTTCGCCAACACCAACGTTCCCGCCACCGACATGAAGACAGCCGTCCTGCTGACACGCAAGCTGGACCAGTATTCGCCGCCGCCGGAACAGATACTCAATGAGCTGACGCGGGTGCTGGACAAATATACCCAGATCAGGATCGACAAGCTCGCATGGCAGGCCAGCGCGGCGGATGCGGCGCCCTCGCCTTATCCGGCACAGCTCATCACCCTGGACGGAGAGTTGCTGGGATTCGGCAGCGACTACCGCAAGGCACTTAACTACCTCGACCGTTTCCAGCAAGCGCTCGTGCAGCGGGGTTATACTGCCAGCGCGCTGACGCTGCCGCTGGACGTCAGCTCCAAGGGCAGCATCAGCGGCGATGCCAGAATGGACGAGAGCAAGCCCGCGCAATTCACGCTGAAGATCATCTGGAGGCAAAAAGAATGATCCTCGCCAAAGCCGACCTGAGCTATCTCAAAGTGAGCCTGAGTACGCTGCTGCTCAGTCTGGTGCTGGGCGGCAGCATGATCTCTCTCAGCGAGAAATATCAGGAACGGTCCCTGAAGGATCGCCAAGCCGCGCAAAGTCGGCTGGTCGATGCGCGCAACCAGCTCTCCTCCGCGCAGAACGACCAGGAGAACATGGCGGCCTACGCACTGGAATATGACGCCTTGCTGGCATTAAAAGTCATCGGCGACGAGCAACGCTTGGACTGGATTGAAGGACTGGAGAATCTCCGCCAGCAGGGGCGCGTGCTCGATTTCACATACACCATCGCCCCGCAAACAAGCTATATGCCGGATCCCCCCCTGGAAGCAGGCGTATTCCAGCTCAACCGCAGCGACATGACGATGCAGATCGACCTGCTGCACGAAGAACAACTGCTGCATCTCCATTCCGCAATACACACGCAAATTCCGGGCTGGTTCATGATCGATGGCTGTGCCATCTCGCGCACCGGCAGCGGTGACGAAACCACCCCGCTCATTGCGGAATGCAGCGGCGGCTGGTTCACCATGAAGCACAGGGACGCGTCATGAGCCGCTACCCGCTGCTGATCCTGCTGCTGGCGTTGTGTGCCCCATTCCCGTCCGCGCAGGCGGGCGAACTGGGCCGCCTGTTCTACACCCCGCAGCAACGCCAGCAGCTGGAATACCAGCAAGCCAGCAGCAGCGAAGCGGATGGCGGAGGGCGCGGCTACATCATCGTGAATGGCGTAGTTCAGAAGCAGGGGGGCAATCGCACCGTATGGATCAACGGCGTGCCGCAGACCGCCGTGCGCGGCAACGACCAGACGCCGGCCAGCGTACCCGTCACCGTGCCGGGAAAATCGCGACCGATCCGCGCCAAGGTCGGACAGCGGGTGTTTATCGAAACGCCCCCTGCGGCGGGCGAACCCTGAAGCAGGGAACCAGCATGGGCCTCCGTCTCAAACCCAGAGACCGATTTCACCGGGCACAGCGCGGTGCGGTATTGATGATCATGTTGGTTGTCATGGTCACCGGACTCACCGCCTTGCTGGTCAGATCGCTTAGTACCGCAGATATCCGCAACGAACGCCAAGCCAAGGCTTCCGCTGCTCTCGCGCAAGCCAGAGACGCACTGATCGGCTATGCCATCACTTATGGCGACATCCATGTTGACCAAGTGCATGGCTACCTGCCCTGTCCAGATATTGATGGCGGCAATGGCGAGGGCAGCGCCCAGCTGGCGTGCGGCATAAAGGATGTCAGCCAGATCGGTCGCCTGCCATGGAGGACGCTCGGGCTCGGACCATTGCGCGATGGGGATAGCGAATGCCTGTGGTATGCGGTCTCCGGCACGTACAAGAACAATCCCCAGACCGGACTGATGAACTGGGATACCAATGGCCAGTTCCAGGCTTACGCAGCGGATGGAACGCGACTGGACAGCGATTACAGCCAGGTGGTCGCGGTGATCTTCGCCCCCGGCGTGGCGCAGGATGGACAGGACCGCAGCGGCAATGTCGCGCCGATCTGCGGTGGCAACTACAGCGCCGCCGCCTACCTGGATGCAAACACCACATACGGCATCAACAATGCCAGCATAAGTACGGCCGCTTCCGCTGTGAGCAAGTTCATACAGGGCGAGAATGATGGCGAAGTGAACGATCGCATGGTGTTCATCACCAGGCAGGACCTTTGGAATGCGATGCTGAAGCGCTCCGATTTCACCCAGAAGCTGAAGGACATGACTAAGGGCGTTGCGGAATGCCTGGCCAGTTATGGCCGCAATAATGACAATCCGGACAACTACAGCCTGCCCTGGCCGGCACCACTCTCACTGGGCGAATATGCGGTCAACGACAATTACAACGATGACGACAACATATATGCCGGGCGTGTCCCGCACCAGATTTACACCTCGAAATATGATTCCGACAACGATATGTCCGGCTACCGACTGATGGCCTCCAACGGCCTGAACTGCCCCCATTACAACGCCACCCCTTCCAATGAGGTGGAGCGACTATATCCATGGTGGAACAACTGGAAGGACCACCTGTTCTACGCCTTGAGTGAAGAATACCGGCCTCGGACTGATGACACCGGCTCATGCGTCGGCAATTGCGTCTGGCTTCGAAACAACGGCCACCGCTATGCAGCGATCGTGCTGTTTGCCGGCAGCGCACTGTCCGGGCAGGATCGTGCCAGCACCTCTACCAGCAACACGGAACGTGGCCAACTCGCGAAATACCTGGAGGGACTGAACCTCAGCAGCTACCCGAATTACGGCGGGGACAACGAGTATGAGGCAGGAGATACCACGGACAGTTTCAACGATATTCTGTACTGCATCGACACCGGAAGCAGCCTCGACGTGGTGGAGTGCCCGCAGTCATGAAATATATCGAACCTTGCGTATGCCGCGGCTTCACCCTGGTCGAACTGGCCATGGTGCTGATGATCGTTGGCCTGCTGCTGGGAGGGCTGATCGTCCCGCTCAGCGCGCAGATGGAACAGCGCAGGGCGACGGAAACGCAGAAGACGCTGGAAGAGATCAAGGAAGCGTTGACCGGTTACGCCGTCATCAACGGACAACTCCCCTGCCCGGCGGACCCGGCCACTCCGACCGGCAGCGCCGGTGCGGGCATCGCCAACTGCGCCTTTACCTCGGGCGTGCTTCCCTGGGCCACCTTGGGAACCATTGAGATGGATGGGTGGGGCAACCGCTTTACCTATCGGGTGGACGCCAATTACACCGACGCCGTTGGCACCACCTTCAACTGCGCGCCAGTCGTCACTCCTTCACAGTCTTCGTTCGCCTTGTGCACGACGGGCAGCTTCACCGTGCTGTCAGCCGCCGCGGGAGGCACGAATGTCGCCATCCAGGTGCCCGCCATCGTTATCTCGCACGGCAAGAATAGTGCAGGCGCCTACACCCAGTCAGGATCGCAAATCCCGGCGAGCGGCAATGCAGACGAAGCCGAGAACAGCGACGGCGACGCCGACAACAATTATGTCAGCCACACCGCCACACCAGCCTTCGACGATCTGGTCGTCTGGATGTCGAACAGCATCCTGCTCAACCGCATGGTTACGGCAGGCAAACTGCCCTAAGCTCTCCGCCAACTCGTTCCCAGCGGCGTGTCCTCCAGCACGACACCCGCATCCTGCAGTTCCTTGCGTATGCGGTCGGCCTCGGCGAAGTTCTTCGCTTTCTTGGCGGCGATGCGCGCTTCGATCTGCGCGTCGATCGCAGCATCGTCCAGCCCGCCTTCGCTTGAACCACCTTGCAGGAATACCTGCGCATCGCGCTGCAGCAAGCCGAGTACACCGGCCAGCGCCTTGAGTTGCGCAGCGGTCTGTGCGGACCGGGAACGATTCACTTCATTGGCAAGATCGAACAGCACAGCCAACGCTTCCGGTGTATTGAGGTCATCGTCCATCGCGGCTTTAAATCTTTGCGCATATGGTTCATCCCAATCAATATGTTTGGCGGCCATACGCATTTCATATCTATTTTCAAGATACTTAATCTTGCCAAGAACTTTTTCTTCGGCACTTGCTCCAGCATCCGCTAGGTTCACTAATTTGATGGCCGTATAGAGGCGTGTTAATGCCCCCTTGGCATCGTCCAGATGTTGGTCGGAATAGTTCAGCGGACTGCGGTAGTGCGCGCGCAGGATGAAGAAGCGCACCACTTCGGCGTCGTACTTCTTCAGCACCTCGCGGATGGTGAAGAAGTTGCCCAGGCTCTTGGACATCTTCTCGTTATCCACACGCACGAAGCCGTTGTGCATCCAGTAGGTCACGTACTGGCACCGGTGGGCGCCCTCGCTTTGCGCGATCTCGTTCTCGTGGTGCGGGAACTGCAAGTCCGCGCCGCCGCCATGGATGTCGAAATGCTTGCCCAGCAGGTCCGAACCCATTGCCGAGCATTCGATGTGCCAGCCGGGACGGCCCTTGCCCCACTTGGAATCCCATTTAACCTCGTCCGCTTCGCTGTCCTTGGCGTGTTTCCACAGCACGAAATCAAGCGGATCGTTCTTGTCGGAGGCGACTTCCACGCGCTCGCCGGCGCGCAGGTCCTCCAGCGACTTGCCGGAAAGTTTTCCGTAGCCGTCGAACTTGCGCACGGCGTAGTTCACATCGCCGTCGGCCGCCTTGTACGCCAAGCCGTTCTTTTCCAATTGCTCGATCATCGCCAGCATCTGCGGCACGTATTGCGTGGCGCGTGGCTCGTGGTCGGGGCGCTGCACGCCGAGCGCATCGGCGTCCTCGTGCATGGCGTCGATGAAGCGCTGGGTCAGGGCATGGATGGACTCCTTGTTCTCCGCCGCACGCTTGATGATCTTGTCGTCGATGTCGGTGATGTTGCGCACGTAGGTCACGTCGTAGCCGGAGGCCTTGAGCCAGCGGTACACCATGTCGAACACCACCATCACGCGCGCATGGCCAAGATGGCAGTAGTCGTACACGGTCATACCGCACACGTACATGCGGACTTTGTTGGCCTCAATGGGTTTAAAGTCCTGCTTGTCGCGGGCGAGGGTGTTGTAGATTTTTAGCATAATTATTCCGTTCGGCCTGAGCTTGTCGAAGGCCATTAAACCGTTCATGTTTCGACAAGCTCAACACGAACGGCCATCTATTTCAGCGCTATCCCTGCTCTTTCGCCCAGGAATCCTTCAGCGTCACGGTGCGGTTGAACACCAGTTTGTTGCCCGGCTGGTGGTCGCGGCGGTCGGTGCAGAAATAACCCAGGCGCTCGAACTGGTAGCGCGTTTCCGGCGCGGCGTCGCGCACGGCCGCTTCCACCCAGCCCTGCACCACGGTGAGGGAAGCCGGGTTCAGGTGAGTGCAGAAATCCACGTCCTTGTCCGCATCCGGTTCCGGCACGGTGAACAGGCGGTCATACAGGCGGATCTCGGCAGGCAGTGCATGTTCGCACGACAGGAAGTGGATCACGCCTTTTACCTTGCGCCCTTCCGGATTCTTGCCCAGCGTGTTGTGGTCGATGCTGCATTTCAGTTCGACGATGCTTCCCGCCGCATCCTTCACGACTTCGTCGCAGCGCATCACGTAGCTGTGGCGCAGGCGGATCTCGCCCCCGAGCGTCAGGCGCTTCCAGCCTGCGGGCGGCACTTCGGCGAAGTCGTCAGCCTCTATGAAAAGCGAGCTGCCGAACGGCACCACGCGCCTGCCCAGTTCCGGCATGTTTGGATGAAAGTCCGCTTCGCGCGTTTGCGCGCCGTCGGCGTTGGTGATGGTCACTTTGAGCGGGTTGATGATGGCCATCACGCGCGGTGCGCGCAGCTCCAGATCTTCGCGGATCGCGCCTTCCATGATCGCCATGTCGACGCTGTTCTCGCTCTTGGAGACGCCGATACGCTTGGCGAATTCGCGTATGCCTTCCGGCGTGTAGCCGCGACGGCGCATGCCGCTGATGGTGGGCATGCGCGGGTCGTCCCAGCCGCTCACATGTTTTTCGTTCACCAGTTGCAGCAGCTTGCGCTTGCTGGTGATGGTGTAGTGCAGCTCCAGGCGCGAGAACTCGTACTGGCGCGGGTGGCACGGCGCGCTAACGTTATCCAGCACCCAGTCGTACAGCGGGCGGTGATCCTCGAACTCCAGGGTGCAGATGGAATGGGTGATGCCTTCCAGCGCGTCGGAGATGCAATGCGTGTAGTCGTACATCGGGTAGATGCACCATTTGTCGCCGGTGCGGATGTGGTGCGCACGGCGGATGCGGTAGATGGCCGGGTCGCGCAGGTTCATGTTGGGCGAGGCCATGTCGATCTTGGCGCGCAGCACCATCGCGCCGTCGGCGAATTCGCCGTTCTTCATGCGCGCGAACAGATCCAGATTCTCGGCCACGCTGCGGTCGCGGTTGGGGCTGTTCTTGCCCGGCTGGGTCAGCGTGCCGCGGTATTCGCGCATCTGCTCCGGCGTCAGGTCGTCCACATAGGCCAGGCCCTTGTTGATGAGCTCGACGGCGAAATCGTACAGCGCATCGAAATAGTCCGAGGCCCAGTGCACCTGTCCATCCCACTGGAAGCCCAACCAGCGCACGTCGTCCTGGATGGACAGCGCATATTCCTCGCTCTCTTTCTCCGGGTTGGTGTCGTCGAAGCGCAGGTTGCACTTGCCCGTGTAATCCTGCGCCAAACCGAAGTTGAGGCAGATGGACTTGGCATGGCCGACATGCAGATAGCCATTCGGCTCCGGCGGGAAACGGGTAACGATGCTCTGGTGCTTGCCGCTCGCAAGGTCTGAATCGATGATCGTGCGGATGAAATTCGAAACCGGTGCTGCGGATGTGGGGACGTTGCTGCTCATTTTTTTGCGAATGGTGTGGGCGATAAGGGTGCCGAATTCTACCTGAAAATGCCTTCCCCCTGACCGGCCGCAATCCGTGTGAGCCAGCCGCTTATTTGGTAGAATCGCGGCTCCCCGGGCGGGCTAGGCCGTCTGTTTTTTTCGGAACGAATTACACACGATGAATAAGTTGAAAAAATTGAGCCACGTCGCTGCGCTGTGCGCTTTCCTGTCAGCTTCCTTCGCGGTGCAGGCCGACGAGATCCAGGACGCCAACAAACTGCTCAAGAAGGGGCAGCACACCCAGGCTCTGGAGAAAGTGAACGCCGTCCTCGCCGGCAAGCCGAAGGACGCGCAGGCGCGCTTCCTCAAGGGTCTGATCCTCACCGAACAGAGCGACACGACCGGCGCCATCAAGATCTTCACCGAACTGACCAACGACTACCCGGAGCTGCCCGAGCCGTACAACAATCTGGCCGTGCTGTATGCCGGTCTGGGACAGTATGAAAAAGCCAAGATCGCGCTGGAAATGGCGATCCGCACCCATCCCAGCTATGCCACCGCGCACGAGAACCTCGGCGACATCTACGCCAAGATGGCGAGCCAGGCTTACGACCGCGCCCTGCAGCTGGATAAGAGCAGCACCAGCACCCAGACCAAGCTGGCGATGATCCGCGACTTGTTTGACGACGGCGCCAAGCCGGTGCGCGCCAGCCGGCCCACCGTCGCCACGCTGGCCGCGAGCAAGCCAGTCGTTGCTCCTGCTGCACCCGCTCCTGCGCCCGCCGCGCCTGCTCCAACTCCTGCAGCGACTAGCGTCGCGGCCACCCCGGCAGTGACGGCATCCGCGCCGAAGCAAGCCGAGCCCAATGCCACTGTCGCGGCAGAGGTGTTACAGGCCACGCGGACTTGGGCTGCAGCCTGGTCTGCCAAGGACAGCGCCAGGTATCTCGCGTTCTATGCTCCGAACTTCCAGACGCCGGGCGGCGAAAGCCGCAGCAACTGGGAAGCGATGCGCAAGCAGCGCATCGCCCAGCCCAAGTCCATTCGCGTCGAAGTGCGCGACACGCAGGTCAGGGTTGCCGACGCCGAGCATGCCAGCATCAGCTTCAGGCAAAACTACCGCGCCAGCCATCTGAATTCCACTTCGACCAAGACGCTGGAATGGGTCAAGACGGGCGGCCAGTGGCTGATCGCTGCCGAGCGCACCGGCAGGTAACCCGTGCGTAAGGTCGCGCATCTCCTGCTGCTCGGTTCGCTTGCCCTCCCGGCGCTGGCCGAGACGCCTTCGCGCGACCTGGAACTGTCGTTGGCGAAAAGCCTGCAGGCGGTGCGCAATAGCCGCCTAGACTTGGCCATGAACGAAGTCGACGCGCTGCTCAAGACCAACCCGAATTTCAAGCTGGCGCAGCTGGTCAAGGGCGATCTGCTGCTGGCGCGCGCCAAGCCGATCAGCGACTTCGGCGATGCCCCCAACGCACCGCGTGACCGCGTGCAGGATCTGCGCGAAGAAGCCAATGTGCGTCTGCAGCGCGCGCAGCAACAGCAGCCGATCGCCGTGCCGAAATATCTGTGGCAACTATCGCCGCGCCAGCGCTACGCCGTCGTGGTGGACACCGGCAAGTCCACGCTCTATCTGTATGAGAACGTGAACGGCGAGCCGCGCTATGTGGCGGACTTCTACATCACCCAAGGCAAGAAAGGCGCGGACAAGAATATCGAAGGCGACCAGAAGACTCCGCTCGGCGTGTATTTCGTCAATCAGCACCTGACCCGGGACAAGCTCAGCGATTTCTATGGCTCCGCAGCCTATCCGATCAGTTATCCCAACGAATGGGACCAACGACTGGGGCGCAACGGGCACGGTATCTGGCTGCATGGCACGCCGAGCGACACCTATAGTCGCCCACCGCTCGCCAGCAACGGTTGCGTGGTGCTCGCCAACGACGACATGACCCACCTGGGCAGCCACCTGCAGGTCGGCATCACGCCGGTCATCATCACGCGCCAGATGGAATGGAGCGACGAGTCGGATTACAGCGAGCGCGCCGCGTTGTTGAGCACGATCGAGCAATGGCGCAAGGATTGGGCCAGCCGCGACACAGGGCGTTACCTTGCGCACTATGCCGCGGATTTTTCCAGCGGCGGCATGCGACTGCCGGCCTTTGCGCAGCAGAAGCGCCTGGTCAATTCCGGCAAGACCTGGATCAGGGTCGGGGTGTCCGATCTCAGCGTCTTCCCCTACCCCAACCAGCCGGACATGGCGGTGGTCAACTTCGAGCAGGACTATGAGAGCAACAACCTCTCCAACCGCATGCACAAGCGCCAGTACTGGATGAAACGGGACGGGCGCTGGCAGATCATTTATGAAGGAGCAGCATAAGATGAAATCGATTCGTATCGTTCTCGCATTCTTGCTGGCCGGACTTTGCGTCCTGCCCGCACAGGCAGTATCCCCCACCGCAACCCAAGGAAAACTGAAAATGGTCAAACTCCATACCAGCAAAGGCACCATCACCCTGCAACTCGACGCCGAGAAGGCACCGCTCACGGTCAAGAACTTCCTCGACTACGTGAATAACGGCTTTTACAGCAACACCATCTTCCATCGCGTGATCCCCAACTTCATGATCCAGGGTGGCGGCTTCGAGCCCGGCATGAAGCAGAAGCCGACCAGCGCCCCCGTCAAGAATGAAGCGGCGAACGGCCTGAAGAACGACATCTACACCATCGCCATGGCGCGCACCAGCGACCCGCATTCCGCCACCGCACAGTTCTTCATCAACACCAAGAACAACAGCTTCCTCGACTACCCAGGACAGGACGGCTGGGGCTACTGTGTGTTCGGCAAGGTCGTGGAAGGCAAGGAAGTGGTCGATGCCATCGCCAGGGTGAGCACCGGCAGCAGCGGCTTCCACCAGGACGTGCCGAAAGAGGACGTCATCATCACCAAGGCGGAAGTGGTGCAATAACAAAAAATGGAAACGGCGCCTCGGCGCCGTTTTGATTTCATGCCACATTCCCTATTCATCTCCGACCTGCACCTGAGCGAGGCGCATCCGCACAGCACCGAGCTGTTTCTGCGCTTCGCCGCCGACACCGCGCCTGCGGCCGAGGCGCTCTACATCCTGGGCGACCTGTTCGAATACTGGGCCGGCGACGACGATCTGGACGCCCCTTTCCATCGGCGCATCACCGGCGCCCTGCGCGGGCTGACCGATCAGGGCACGCGCCTCTTCATCATGCACGGCAACCGCGATTTCCTGATGGCCCAGGAGCTGGCGTCCGCCTGCGGTGCCAGCCTGCTCGCCGACCCGGTTCTGCTCGACCTGTACGGCACCCCCACCCTGCTCACGCATGGCGATGCGCTGTGCACCGACGACACCGAATACCAGCGCTTCCGCGATCTGGTGCGCGATCGCGGCTGGCAAATGCAGTTCCTCGCGCAACCGCTGGTGCAGCGCAAGGCGCAAATCGAGCAGCTGCGCATGCAGAGCGAGTCGCAGAAGCGGAGCAAGGAAATGTCGTTGATGGACGTGAACTGCGACGCAGTGAACGAACTTCTGCGCCAGCACCACTATCCCAGGCTCGTCCATGGCCACACCCACCGCCCGGCGCGGCACCTGCACCATCTCGACGACCACACCTGCGAACGCTGGGTGCTGGGTGACTGGGACCGCAAGGCGAATGCGCTGCGCTGCGACAGAAACGGCATCAGCTGGGAGGCCATTCCGGCCTGATCACTGCCGCCGGCGAGAACGTGCCGCCTGTCGCAGCGAGCGCACGCACATTCGCAACAACGGGCAATACTTGACAATTGCAGTATGCAATAGGATGATTATCTACCGGCATCTGCTGCCGCCCCCTCAAGCGACGGGGATGCCTCCCTCGAAAACTTGCGAGGAGGGAATCATGAAAACCTTCAACGCTTCCAGACCGTTTTCCAGCGACGCCCCGGGCAACGAAATGATCTGTCATGCCGGTAGCCTGGCCGGTGTCCCGCTGGACGCGTGGACCAGCAAGCTCACCTGAGTCCGGCGGCGGCTTGCCAATAGCCCGTGCCACCTCGGGCAGGAAAGGAGTTCACCATGTTCGACATCAATCACATCATCAATGACGAGGCGCTTCTGCGTAATGATCCGGAAGGCCACATGTACGATCTGGAGCACTGGTCCCCGCTCACGGCCAAGCAGCTGGCGGCAGAAGAGGGAATCGGGGAGTTGACCGAGGCGCACTGGCACGTGATCTACGCACTGCGCAATCTCTATCGGGAGCAGGGACGCGCCGCGAGCGCGCGCGAAGTCATGCACGTGCTGGAGCAGGATTTTGCGGACGAGGGCGGGCGCCGCTATCTGTATGAGTTGTTCCCGAAGGGCCCCGTCAGCCAGGGATCTCGCTTGGCCGGGGTGCCTGCCCCGCCCTATTCGAGCGACCCGTCATTCGGCTGGGCGGGCTGACCCGCACACAAGTCCTCGCACGGCCTGCCGTCTTGGTTCCGGTCCAGCGTTTTCACGCCGCAGTGCGTGAGGTAGAGGAGCGCTTCGTCGCATGAAGTCATTTGCGAGCAATGGCGTTTGTTGCCGCATTCCATGTCGTAGTGCATCAGCGGCATGTCGCGTTGAACCGCAGCAGGATGCTCCGGTGCTGCCGGTTTCACCGACGGATGGAGCTTGCGCCATTGCCATGGGGGTTGCGGGTTGTCTTGCGCCCAGAGTCCGCGCCGGGCCTGCTGTGCGTCGCTCTGCAGCGCAAGGTAGGGATTGCCGCCATGGGGGCGTGGATATGTCGCAGCAAGGGGATCAGGTGCCTGACGGCTTCGCCGCCACCCCACCGCAGCCCACGCCATTCCACGCCTGACCTGCTCCTGGTTGACGTTGCGACCATCGACGTTAATCAGGCCGACGATGCGTCCGTACTGATCGACGGCCTGACTGTCGATCTGCACCTGTCTTTTGCCCAGCATCTCCAGCAGCGAGTCGCGCGACTGTCTGCCGAAGGCCTGCTGTTTTTCCGGCGCGTCGATATTGGCCAAGCGGACCTTTGCGGGCCTGCCCTGCCCCTGGATCAGCACGGTATCGCCATCCAGCACCGCGATCACGTTGGCCGTGAATGTCCCGGCCTGCGCCGCCGACGCAAGAAGGCAAAGCAATCCGACGACATATCTCACCCCAGGATGCTTTTGATGATGGCGAGACAGAAGAGTGCGTAGCCCGCCGCGAGGATGTCGTCGAACATCACGCCCAGACCGCCGTGCCAAGTCTTGTCGAAATGGCGGATCGGCTCCGGTTTGACAATGTCGAAGAAACGGAACAACAGGAACGCCAGCACCTGCCACGCCCAGCCTTCCGGCGTGAAGAACAGCACCAGCGTGAAAGCGACGATCTCGTCCCACACGATGCCGCCATAGTCTCCCACGCCCAGCGCCTTGCCGGTGATGTCGCACACCCACACACCGAAGGCGAAGGCCCAGATCAGCACCAGCAGGAACATGGCGTCGGTCAGGCGCGGCGCGAGATACCAGTACATGGGGAAGGCGACCAGCGTGCCCGCCGTGCCGGGGGAGCGCGGCACCAGCCCGGCGCCGAAGCCAAAGGAGAGAAAATGCGCCGGATGGCTGAACAGGAAACGCCAGTTCGGCCGCAATCTCAGCCGGTCATGCGAAATGGTCATAGCCCGTTTCCTTTATCGTCATCACGCTGCCGTCCGCCGCACGCACCTTGCAACCGCGTCCAGACACGATCTTTCCGATGCGGGTCAGCGGCAAGCGCAAGCGGCTCGCCAGATCCTCAAGCTCGTCGCGCTGCGCCACCGGCGCGGTGAAACACAATTCATAGTCATCTCCGCCGGCCAGTACGCAGCCCTGCGCCAGACCGGCCATCCCGTCACCGCCGGAAGCGAACAAGGAAGAAACCGGCAGCCTGTCATAGCGCACCTCGGCGGCCGCATTGGAACATTCGAGAATGTGACCAAGATCAGCCAGCAATCCATCCGAGATGTCGATGGCGCTGTTGGCGATGGCGCGCAGCGCCAAGCCCAGCGCCACGCGCGGCTGCGGCTGATGCAAGGCAGCGAGACAGGTGGCACGCGCCCCTTCGGGCAGGCTGGTCCTGCCCTGCAGAAACGCCAGCCCCAGAGCTGCATCGCCCAGTGTGCCGGACACCCAGATGTCATCCCCCGCCTGCGCACCCGCACGCCGCAAGGCCTTGCCTTGCGGCACCTCGCCCATGACGGTAACGCACAGATTGAGCGGACCGCGCGTGGTATCGCCGCCGACGAGCTCGACGCCATGAGCATCGGCCACGGCAAAGAAACCCGCGCTGAACCGCTGCAGCCAGTTCTCATCGGCCTGCGGCATCGACAGAGCCAGTGTCGTCCAGCGCGGCAACGCCCCCATCGCCGCAAGGTCGGAAAGGTTCACCGCCAGTGCCTTGTGTCCCAGCTGATAGGGGTCGGTATCCGGCAGAAAGTGCGTGCCGCTCACCAGCATGTCGGTGGACACCGCCAGTTCCATGCCTTCGGCGACACGCAACAGCGCAGCATCGTCGCCCACGCCCAGGATCGCGCCGGGGGTGGCGCGGGTGAAGTAACGTTTGATGAGATCGAATTCGGACATAGGAACAGTTGTTAGTCGCTAGTCGTTAGTCATTAGTTAACTGCGCAGCAACCATCAGCTAGCGACTACCGACCAGGGGCTAGCGACTGGCTTTTGCTTTGACTTCTGCCGCGCGCACTTGCACCGCCAGCTTATCCAGCACGCCGTTGACAAACTTGTGCCCCTCGCTGCCACCGAAAGTCTTGGTCAGCTCGACTGCCTCGTTGATCACCACGCGGTAGGGTATCTCCGGATGCTGCGCAAGCTCGAACGCCCCCAGCAACAGGACGGAATATTCGACCGGGCTGAGTTCGTCCAGTCTGCGGTCCAGGTGCGGAGCGATCTGCGCGGACAAGGTTTCGTGTTGCGCGATCACTCCGTGCAGCAGCTGGCCGAAGAACTCCGCGTCATAACGGCCGAGGCTCTTTTCGGCGCGCGTGCCTTTCTCGATCAGCGTCGCGCTCTTGCCGGAAAGACGCCACTCGTAGATGCCCTGCAGCGCCAGTTCCCGCGCACGATGGCGCAGGCTCTTGGCCGGATTGTTTTGCTTGGTCTCGCTCATGCGAGCGCCTTCAGCAGATGCACCATTTCGATGGCGACCAGGGCCGCTTCCGCGCCCTTGACGCTCATGCGCACCTCGGCCTGCTCGTCGGTGTCGGTGGTGAGGATGGCATTGGCGATGGGCACGCCGCTGTGCAGCTGTACCTCACCCACGCCGCGTGCAGACTCGTTGGAAACGACCTCGAAATGGTAGGTGTCGCCGCGGATCACCGCTCCCAGTGCGATGAGCGCGTCGAACTTCCTGCTCTGCGCCATGGTTTGCAGCACCAGCGGGATCTCCAACGCCCCCGGCACATTGGCCAGCGTGATGTCGTGCTCGTTCACGCCGCTCTGCACCAGTTGCGCACGGCATGCCGCCAGCAACCCTTCGCACACGACTTCGTTGAAGCGGCTCTGCACGATGCCGATGCGCAATCCCTTGCCGTTCAGGTTCTTCTCGATCTCTTTCATTTCTTATCCTTGCTTTGACAGTAACGCACCACCTCCAGGCCGAAGCCGGTCATGCTCGGCAGCTTGCGCGGGGTGGCGATGAGGCACATCTTGCCGACGTTGAGATCGCGCAATATCTGCGCGCCGATGCCGTAATTGCGCGGATCCCATTTCGCATGCTGCGCCTCCGGCTTGGCGGCGGCGCGCGCCAGCAGGTCCGCCGAAGTCTCGCTGTGATGCATCAGCACTAGCACCCCCGCCGCAGACTGGCTGATCTTCTTCAGCGCGTCGTGCACGCTGGTGCTGTCGGGCAGGCTGACCTGTTCCAGGAAATCCAGCGCGGACAAGGGCTCGTGCACGCGCACCAGCGTCTCGCTCTGTGGCTGGATGTCTCCCTTCACCAGCGCCAGATGGGTGCGCTGCGAGCTCTGGTCGG
Source organism: Sideroxyarcus sp. (assembly GCA_052039615.1). GTDB lineage: Bacteria > Pseudomonadota > Gammaproteobacteria > Burkholderiales > Gallionellaceae > Sideroxyarcus. The sequence continues at coordinate 17,419 of JBQGEN010000272.1, forward strand.
TGTAGGTCACGAGGTCCATTTCGCCGTAGGCGGTCTGCACCGTGCGCCGCGCCACGCGCTCGATCAGCGTCTCGTTGTGGATGCGGTATTCGATCAGGTCGGCGATGGTGCCGATCTTCAGCCCGTGTTCCTTGGCGAACGGAATGAGGTCGGGCAGGCGCGCCATCTCGCCGTCCTCCTTGAGTATCTCGCAAATCACCGACGCCGGCGTCACGCCCGCCAGCTGGGCCAGATCGCAGCCCGCTTCGGTATGCCCGGCGCGTACCAGCACGCCACCGTTCTGCGCGCGCAGGGGGAAAATGTGCCCGGGCTGCACGATGTCGGCAGGCTTGGCGTTCCGGTCGGCCGCGACCTGCACGGTACGCGAGCGGTCTGCGGCGGAGATACCGGTGGTGACGCCGGTCGCCGCTTCGATGGAGACGGTGAAGTTGGTCGCCAGCGACAATCCGTTGTCACGCACCATCAGCGGCAGATTGAGCTGCTGGCAATGCGCCTGGGTCAGGGTCAGGCAGATCAGGCCGCGCCCGTGCCTGGCCATGAAGTTGATCTTCTCCGGCGTGACGAACTCGGCGGCGAACAGCAAATCCCCCTCGTTCTCGCGATCTTCTTCGTCCACCAGCACGACCATGCGCCCGGCGCGTATCTCGGCGATGATCTCGGTTATCGGTGCAATATCTGTCATGTGCGGCTCTGCGGTTCATTGGATGAGGGCGGATTCTATCATCATCGCTACAACTGCAGCCCGAGCGCGTGTACCATTCGACTCATCGCTTGGACGCAGGTCTTCCATCTATGCTGGAATGGGTCGCTTTCATCGCAGGGACGTCGGTTCTGGGATACATCTCGCGCGCCTCTCTGCGCGCACCGAAATCGCACGGTTTCTACCGGTTCTTCGCCTGGGAGCTGATGCTGCTGCTGGTCGCGATGAACCTGGACGGCTGGTACGACACGCCGGCCACGCTCGATCAGACCATTTCCGGAGTGCTGATGGGCATCTCTCTGATGCTGGTCATCATCAGCTATACCACGCTGCGTGAGCACGGCCGCCAGGACGACAATCGCAACGACGCGCCGCTGCTCGTGTTCGAAAAGACCACCGCGCTGGTGACCCTCGGCATATATGCCTATATCCGCCATCCGATGTACAGCTCGCTCATCTTTCTGGACTGGGGGCTGTATTTCAAACAGGCCTCCTGGCTGAGCGGGGTCATCGCGCTGATCGCCTGCGCGCTGCTGATCCTCGCCACGCTGGCGGAAGAGAACGAAAACATCCAATATTTCGGCCAGCCCTATCGGCAATACATGAAGCGCACCAAGCGCTTTGTGCCTTTCCTGATATGATGCCGCGGGTCTAGCCAATTCGACGACATCCTTTTCATCAAGTGGGAGTGACCATGAATCGTTTGACCCTGATTGCCGCTGTCTCCCTGTCCTGCCTGTCTCTGTCCGCACTGGCCGATGATGGCGGCGCCTATCTGGGGGCCGGCTTCTCCAGCAACAGCATGACATCGTCCTGCGCCGACGGCTATTTCAGCGGCAGCTGCAATGACCCGGCCAGCGGCCCCAAGGGCAGCGCCCATCTGCGCATGGTCGGCGGCTATGATTTCGACAAGCATTTCGGCATCGAAGCCGGCTATTCCGATCTGGGCACCTACCGGGTCAAGGACAATTCGGGGGTGCCGGTCGGCGAGTTCAAGGCGACGGCATTCACGCTCGCACTGCGCGGCGGAAACACTTTTTCCAGCGGCTTTTCCATCTTTGGCAAGCTCGGTATGGCCAGTGTGACGACTGAGTACCGGAACCTGCCGAGCTGGACCTTGTCAGGAGGGCAGAAACAGAGATCGAGCGGAGTCGTCGGCGGCGTGGCGGGTCAGTACAACATCAACGCCAGCGTCGGCTTCAGGGTGTTCCTGGAAGCGATCCAGTTCACGGACGCCGAGTTCGATAACGCGGTAGGCGGGATCGGGCTGATGGCAGTGTTCAAGCTCTGAGCTGAGGGCGATCAGCCTTCCACCGTCTGCATGCGCTCGACATAGCGCGCGATCAGATCGATCTCCAGGTTCACGCGCGCACCGGCCTGCAGTTCGTTCAGCGTCGTCACTTCCAGGGTATGCGGAATGAGGTTCACCTCGAACTCCGCACCGGCGACCCGATTCACGGTCAGGCTCACGCCGT
>JBQGEN010000273.1:0-1897 GCA_052039615.1 Sideroxyarcus sp.
CCCCGACTTTGGTTCTCGTATATATACATCCTCTGGTTCCTTCTTGAATCACGTGCCGAAGCTTAGCGCGTGAGCGTTTGCCCGACACTGCGACCACACTCCAGCACCGCCCTCTTTTCTGCGCCGCTGAATCCTGCCGCATCAAGTAAGCTCTTCAGAAGCCCAAAATCCTTGCTAAAGATGGCCTCCCAGATCCTATCTCGAAGCCATTTCAGAACGTGGCGACCGCGCAGACGTCTCTCCCTGTGGCTCCCCCGCTGCGCGCAGCAGGGGGCTGCTGCCCGTCACCACGCGCCAGGCGCGCCCAGTCGCACCAGCCAGGCGTCCTGCTTGCGGCCGGCAGGGCACACGGCCAGCCGCCCGGCGAGGGGTTGGGGATGCGTCCGGTGGCCTCCACCACCCAGAGGGGGCATTCCCGACGGGACTGTGGCACAATAGCGTTTAAAATTCCTCTACTCCTCTCCCTTGTCGCCTGCTTGGCGACATGAATGTGGTTGCGGTGCGCCTGCAGCAGGCGGTCCGAGATGACCTGGTATGGCCCCTCACTGCGCCTCTACGGCCCGCAAAGCCAAGCTACGAGACACATCCCGTCGTCATCCGTGGCCACGTCAATCCCTGAACCCAAGATGGCCTGTAACTCAAGTCCTCAATCGTCTGATCACTCTTCACCAAGCACTCGAGGACTACAGCACGGTTATTCGCACGATCCGCAAACGGCGCATTATCTTGTCAAGCAAGTCCCCCGGCCTTCCACCATGGCCCTTCCCGAGGCCGTCGCCCCAGGGCACCCCTGAGGCGCGCCCCTCCTCCATCCTGAGGCGCATGTCCAGCATCAGTCAAAGCAATCGCCGGCCCGCAGTTCCAGCATGCGCCGCGCCGAATGCAGCAGTTCCACACGATGAATATCGCGGGTATACCGCACGTTGTGTTGGACCCAGGCAAAGAGCGTCCGGCTCTCTCCCAGGTAATCCTTCGGTGGAACGCCGTTCTCAAACAGCATGTCGATCGCCGTCTGTCGGACACAGAAATCTTTCGCCCCCTCTTTGATTAAGCCAGTAATGTAGGCCACCGTCTGCTTCGTGCCAGCCTATCCCTCGGAGATCTGCCAGAGGGAAATCTTCGGGTTACTCTACTGTGAGCAGAGGGACATCGCCTCGTGATTCCTGCTAGTCGCTCTCGGATGACTTTGGGGAGCAGATAGTTCAAGAAGTATGCCCGGGAAGCTTCCAAGATGGTATTGCGTGGTAATCTCTGTTTTAACAGGAAGTTCGGGCTTTCTCTCGCTGAAGACAGATAGCCACGCCAACCCGTGGAGTCATAATTTTTATGACTGTCCTGGCTGTGTAGTAGTAGGCAAGGGTTTTGCTTGGGCTTTATCCTGTGAGGGTTAACAGAGTCATAATTTTTATGCCCTCACGGAGAAAGATTTTCTCGAGAGCATCAAAACCTGGGTAGGGCTACACGGTTGTGGCAGAACTGGCGGCATAGAAGCGAGGTTGATTGGGTAGGGCATGTCCCATGGCGCTCGGTGTGCGCTACGAACACTCGGCCACGCTACGTAGTTAAGCGCGTTTCCACCCTGCGCGCAGGGCATGCTTGAAGGCCTCCACGATAGCCTCGTTCGGTTGCCTGAGAATGGTTGTATTCACCGTCAGGTGTATCTGACCTGTACTGCCCTCATCTGGGAACAGGAAGATGCAATCCCGACGCAGGGCAGTCAGGAATGTCTCGACGTCAATATGCGGGTCGTGTTCGTCGGGGAAGATGTTCGAGCCATGCGGAAAGCGCCGCACCCTGATCCCCTCGCACTCGTTGAGACAGTCAATGAGGACCGCACCTTTAGCCATAGCAGCGCCGAACCGTTCCGCGAATTCCTCGATGCCTCGCAAGGCGAGCG
>JBQGEN010000274.1:0-4031 GCA_052039615.1 Sideroxyarcus sp.
CGATGATGTTTTCGCTCACCGGCAGGTTGTGCACCTTCACGTCGCGCAGGGAACCGTCCGGATGGCGACCGAGGATGGCCACGCGCGGCTTCATGGTGCGATACAGATAGAGGATGATCGCGAGGCCCGCTCCGACCATGATGCCGTTGTCCAGATGCGGCGCGAACGCCAGCGTGGCGATAAAAGTCACCACGGCGGCGATGCCGTCATGCCGGTGCGTGTGCCAGGCATGCGCGATGGCCTTGAAATTCACCAAGCCGATCACCGCCATCATGATCACTGCGGCCAGCACCGCCTGCGGCAGGTGGTACAGCAGCGGCGTGAGGAACAGCAGCGTGAGCAGCACGATCAGCCCGGCGAACACGTTGGACAGACCGCTGACTGCGCCTGCGTTGAGGTTCACCGCGGAGCGCGAAAAGGACCCGCTGACCGGGAACGCCTGGCTCAGGCTGCCGACGATGTTGGAGATGCCCTGCCCCAGCAGTTCCTGGTTGGGGTCGATGCGCTGCTTGGTCTTGGCCGCCATGGCCTTGGCGATGGAGATCGCCTCCATGAAGCCAACCAGCGAGATCACGATGGCGCCGGAGAGCAGCGACATCACCATGTCCCAGCTCATCTTCGGCAGGCCGATGCCGGGCAGGCCGGACGGGATGCTGCCCACCACCTCGCCGCCGCCGACCAGCTTCAGTTCGCCCCGGCTCACCTTCTTGATGCGCCAGCGGTAGCCGTCCGCCGTTTCGCCCTGCGGCACCTGGCCGATCAGGTACAGCCTGGCCGCCTGCGTCTCGCTCGCGGGCACCTGCTCGAAGATGAACTTGCGCAGGGAGCGCGCGGCCTTGCGGTTCTCGCCTTCCAGATGCTGGATTTCCAGCTTGAGCAGTTCCAGCTCGTAGCGCAGCGCCGCCATGTGCTGCTTGCTGCCGTCCTGATCCTTCTGCAGCTGCTTGAGTTCGGCCGCTTTTCCGCCGACCGCCTCGTTCAGTTCGCCAATGCGGATCTCCGCGCGCGCGAACTCGTCGGCGAGGTTCTTCACCTCGGCGTCCATGATGTCGGCTACCCTGCCCTTGCTGTTGTGTTCGAAGCCGATCGTGTAGCTGGCGATGGTGGTGATGGTGACGGCGATCAGCACGCCGGGCAGCTTGGGCGCGTATTTCTTCAGCGCCCACATGATGGCGAAAGCGGACACGCCCATGGCCAAGGTGGGCAGGTGGGTCTCGCCGATCTGCACCAGCACGCCCCAGATGTCGTTGATGAAATGCTCGCTGCGCCCCATCGACACACCGAACAGCTTGTTGAGCTGCGACAGGCCGATGATGATGGCGGCGGCGTTGGTAAAACCAACGATCACCGGATGCGACAGGAAGTTCACCACCACGCCAAGCTTGAATACGCCCAGCGCGAGCTGGATCAGGCCGACCAGCAGCGCCAGCAGAATCGCCAATGCGACGAACTGCTCGGACCCGGTAGCGGCGAGCGGTGCCAGTGCGGAAGCCGTCAACAGCGAGGCGACCGCGACCGGGCCGGTGGCGAGCTGCGCGGAAGAACCCCACATGGCCGCCACGATGCCGGGCAGGAATGCCGCGTACAGCCCGTAGTAGGCCGGCAGTCCGGCCAGTTGCGCGTAAGCCATGGATTGCGGGATCAGCACCAGCGCCACGGTGATGCCCGCGATCAGGTCGGTCCGGACGTTCGCCCCGCTCAGGGGCCACCAGGACAGGAAGGGCAGTACGCGCGTCAAACGGTTATTCATTCGGTCCTCGGTTCGCCAGAATCAAAATATGCCCGGCCCGCCCGATCTCCCGCCCGTGCGGGGCCTGATCGAACGGCTGTTCGTCCCATCGGAGAATAAAAGGGAAGGGGCTTGCCAGCGCGTAGTCTTGCAGATTTCCGGATGGCGTCTATAGCCAGCAGGTGTTGAAAGGCATAACCCATTCGAAGTATATGGTTACCGAATCTCTTCAGTCCAGCCCCGGTTCCAGCTTCGGAGAGCCAGCAGCGCCGGTCAGAAGACCAGGTTCAGCATGACCATCAGCACGGTTGATGAACAGGATGGCCTCGCGGCTCGGCGCGAACGCGGTCGCGCCGATCAGAGCAAAGATGACGGCGGCGATGACGGTTCCGGCTTGGCTGGCACTGGCGCTCATTGCGAACATCCCCTTGAACGAGCCTGCAGAGAGGCATCAGCCCAGCTAGCGATCGCGCAGCAAGCGTCCGATCCGGACGCGCCGCACGCTTCTAGAATAGCAGGCGCAAGCGCGCTAGCGCCCGATCATGCGGTTCGCGGTTCGCCGTCCGGCAGATTGACGTGACACTCTGGGAAAATGCGCGCCGTGCAGTTGCGGCAGATTTCAGTATCGAGCGTGGAATAGATCGGCTTGATCCAGTTCGACATGGTCGGAAAGAAAGCGCCCTCGCCGATGTCATCCAGCTTGTCCGACTTGCGCAGGAACTTGTAGATGTCTTCCTTGCAGCGATAGAAATACAGCCCGCCGCCCATCTTGCGCCGGCGGCGCGCCTCCTGCGCCAGCATCTCGGCGCCGGCCACGTCGACAAAGCTGATGCCGCGCGCGACGACCAGCACGGATTTCTTCTGCGGTTCGATCTCGTCGATCTTCATCAGGCTGCTCTGCACGTGATCCACCGCACCGAAGAAGATCGCGCCGTTGATGCGCACCATGGCGAGTTGCGGGCACTGCGGGTGATCCTCGGCACCCACGAAGTGGTAGGCGCCCTCCTCCTTCGCCGGCACCACCTGCACCAGGTTCGGGCGCGACACGCGGAACAGGTAGATGGCGAGCGACAGCAGGATGCCGAAGAAAATGCCCTTCTCCAGATCGACCAGCGTGCCCAGCAAGGTCACCCACAATATGATCGTTTCCGAACGGCTGGTCTTGCCGATGCTGGAGATGTGATGGAAATCGATCAGCCCCCAGGCGACGAGGAACAGGATGCCTGCCATCGCCGCCGTCGGCAGGTAGGAAGCCAGCGGCGCGACCAGCAGCAACACCAGCACCAGGAAGATGGAGGCGTACACCGTCGCCATCGGCGTCTTCGCGCCCGCGGCGTAGTTCACGCCGCTGCGGTTGAACGAGCCGCACGAGGCATAGCTGGAAAAGAAGCTGCCGACCAGGTTGGACAGGCCCTGGCCAACGAATTCCTGGTTGCCGTCGATGCGCTGCTCGGACTTGACCGCGATCGCGCGCGAAATCGACACCGCCTCGGTCAGCGCCAGCATGGTCACGATCAGGGCGGGGAAGATCACCTTGTGGATGGTCGCGTAGGAGAAGTCCGGCAGCGACAGCGGCGGCAGATGCGCGGGCAACGCGCCCACGGTCTTGATCATGGTGGTGTCGGCGCCGAGTTCCAGGTTGAGCAGGTACGCGACCACGCTGCCGATCACCATCGCCACGATCATGTACGGCAGTTTGGGGATATAGCGCTTGGCCGCGATGCCCGTCGCCAGCGTGATCGCGCCGACCAGCGTGACCCAGGGGTTGATGCTGCCGAGCTGCTCGACGAAGCGCTCGATCACTACGTAGAACGGCGCGCCGCGTTCGATGGCGATGCCGAAAAAATTCTTCACCTGGCTGGCCGCGATCAGCAGCGCCGCCCCTGCGGTGAAACCGATGACCACGGTGTGCGAAATGAAGTTGACCAGCACCCCCATGCGCGCCAGGCCGAGGATCAGCTGGAACAGTCCCACCAGGAAGGTCAGCGTCAGCACCATGCCGATGAACTCGGGCGAACCGGGATCGGCCAGCGGGCTCATGGCAGCGAACACCGCGATGGAGATGGCGGTGGTCGGCCCCGACACCAGGTGCCAGCTCGATCCGAACAGCGCGGCGACGATGGCCGGCACCATGGCCGCATACAGGCCGTATTCCGGCGGCATGCCGGCGATGGTGGCGAACGCCACGCCCTGCGGCAGCACGATGATCGCCCCGGTGAGCCCGGCGACGAGATCGCCGCGGACCGAGGCCCGGTCGACGCGCGGCCACCAGCGCAGGAACGGGAGCGCGTCCTCGACGCGG
>JBQGEN010000275.1:0-2125 GCA_052039615.1 Sideroxyarcus sp.
CTCGTCCTGCATCAGGAACGAATCGTGGCCGTGCTGCGAAGAGATCTCCGCGTAACTCACGTCGCGCTTGTTGTGCAGCAGCGCATGCACGATCTCGCGTGAGCGCCCCGGCGAGAAGCGCCAGTCGGTGGTGAAGGACACCACGAGGAATTTGGCTTTCGCTGCGGCAAAGGCGCGGTTGAGGTCGCCGTCGAGTTCGCGCGCCGGATCGAAATAGTCCAGCGCTTTGGTCATCAGCAGGTAGGTGTTGGCGTCGAAATACGCGGCGAACTTGTCGCCCTGGTAGCGCAGATACGACTCGATCTGGAACTCGATGTCGTAACTGAAATTCAGCTTGCCGTGCCGCAGCTCGCGACCGAACTTGTCCGCCATCGCGTCGTCGGAAAGATACGTGATGTGCCCCAGCATGCGCGCGAGGCGCAGGCCGCGCGTCGGCACCACGCCGTGCAGGTAGAAATCGCCGTTGTGGAAATCCGGATCGGTCAGGATGGCGCTGCGCGCCACGTCGTTGAAGGCGATGTTTTGCGCGGTGAGGTGCGGCGCGGAAGCGATGGCCAGCACATGCCGCACGCGTTCGGGGTAGGACAGCGCCCACTGCATCGCCTGCATGCCGCCCAGGCTGCCGCCGATCACGGCGGCGAACTGCGTGATGCCGAGCAGGTCCGCGAGCCGCGCCTGCGCTTCCACCCAGTCTTCCACCGTCACCACCGGGAAGCTCGCACCGTAGGGCTTGCCCGTCTGCGGATCGATGCTGGAAGGCCCGGTCGAACCGTGGCAGCCGCCGAGGTTGTTCAGGCCGATGACGAAGAACTTGCCGGTGTCGATGGGCTTGCCCGGCCCCACCATGTTGTCCCACCAGCCCACGTTCTTCGGCTCGTCGGCGTAATGGCCGGCCACGTGATGATGCCCGGACAGCGCGTGGCAGATGAGGATGGCGTTGGACCTGTCGGCATTCAAGGTACCGTAGGTCTCGTACACCAGGTCGTAACGCGGCAGCAACGCGCCGCTCCTGAATTGAAGAGGGGTGTCAAACGTGGCGCGCTGCGCTGTGACGATGCCAACCGAATTGCTCAAGGAAACTCCAAAAGAAAAACCCGCACAGCTTGGGGCTAGAGCGGGTCTCCTCGCTTTAGCTGGTATGTTTAACGTGCCCCGCAAGCTGAACTCAAATCGGCACGGGACGAAGTGTCCGTGTTTTGCTAAAACCTGTCAACCACAGGCACTACGCTGCATTCAGCTTGTCCAGCAGGTCGCGTATCTTCATCGGGTCGTCCGCGCGCAGGATCTTCTGCACCAGCGGCGTGATCTCCGGCAGGCTGGTGGTGAGCACGCGCTGTTTGGTGCCGAGCAGTTGCGCGGGGTGCATGGAGAACTGGCGCAGGCCGAGGCCGAGCAGCAGGCGGGTGTAGGCGAGCTCGCCCGCCATCTCGCCGCACACCGAGACCGGGATGCTGGCCTTGTTCGCGCCGCCGATGACTTGCGCCAGCAGTTGCAGCACGGCGGGATGCAGCGGATCGTACAGGTGCGCGACCTCCTCGTCGGTGCGGTCGATGGCCAGCGTGTACTGGATCAGGTCGTTGGTGCCGATGGAAAGGAAATCCAGTTTCTTGATGAACGCGTTGAGCGCCAGCGCAGCGGCCGGGATCTCGATCATGCCGCCGACCAGCACATTCGGGTTGTAGGGCGTGCCCTCGTTCGCCAGGCTCTGTTTCGCGCCCTCGATGAACTGCAGCGTCTGGTTGATCTCGGAGACGCCGGACAGCATCGGCACCAGGATCTTCAGGTTGCCGTAGGCCGAGGCGCGCAGCAGCGCGCGCAGCTGGGTGCGAAACAGTTGCGGCTCGGCCAGGCACAGGCGGATCGCGCGCAGGCCCAGCGCCGGGTTGCTGGCGACGCGCACCGCGCCTTTCAGCTGCTTGTCCGCGCCGAGGTCGAAGGTGCGGATGGTGACGGGCAGGCCGTCCATGCCCTCCACCACCTCGCGGTAGGCCTGGAACTGCTCCTCCTCGTCGGGCAGGTCGTCGCGGTTGAGGAACAGGAACTCGCTGCGGAACAGGCCGATGCCGGTCGCGCCGTTCTCCTTCACCTCCACCAGGTCGTGCGGCATCTCGATGTTGGCGTGCAG
>JBQGEN010000276.1:0-5150 GCA_052039615.1 Sideroxyarcus sp.
GGGTTCACCTTGTGCGGCATGGTCGAGGAGCCGACTTCGCCCGCCACCACCTTCTGCTTGAAGAATCCGAGCGAGATGTAACCCCAGACGTCGCGGTTCAGGTCGATGAGGATGGTGTTGGCGCGGGCGTAGGCGTCGTACAGTTCGGCCATGCAATCGTGCGGCTCGATCTGGATGGTGTAGGGGTTGAACGTGAGGCCGCGCGCTTCGACGAAACGCTTCGCGAAACCCTCCCAATCCACCTCGGGGTAGGCGGACAGGTGCGCGTTGTAGTTGCCCACCGCGCCGTTGATCTTGCCCAGCACTTCGACCGCGGCGATGCGCGCATGGGCGCGGCGCAGGCGGTACACCACGTTCGCCATCTCCTTGCCCAGCGTGCTGGGTGTCGCGGTCTGGCCGTGGGTGCGGCACAGCATGGGCAGGTCGGCATGCTGGTGGGCGATGGCGGTCAACTTGTCGATGATGCCCTGCAGCGCGGGCAGCATCACGTCCTTGCGCGCGTGGCTCAGCATCAGCGCATGGCTGAGATTGTTGATGTCTTCCGAGGTGCAGGCGAAATGGATGAACTCCAGCGCCTTGGCGGTTTCCGGATTGGCGGAGAGCTTTTCGCGCAACCAGTATTCGATGGCCTTCACGTCGTGGTTGGTGCGGCGCTCGATGGTCTTGATCTGCTCGGCATCGGCTTCGGAGAACTGCGCGGCGAGCTGGTCGAGCTGGGCGACGGTCGCGGCGGAGAAGGGGGGCAGTTCCTTGATGCCGGTCTCGTTGCTCAAGGCCTTGAGCCATTCGATCTCGATCAGTACGCGATAGCGGATCAGGCCGTATTCGCTGAAATGGTTGCGCAAAGCATCGACTTTGCCTTGGTAGCGTCCGTCGAGCGGGGAAAGTGCAGTAAGGGCCGAGAGCGTCATGGTGTTTTAAGCTGGAAAAGTTTCAGGCGCGCATTTTACGTGAAAGCGCGCCAACGGGCACATATGTCATGCCCGCCCTCTATCCAACTTTCTCCCGCTTGCGGGAGAAAGGGCAATCGAGAGGCAATTTTCAATTCCTGCGCAGGGTCAGGCGGGCGGCTGGTTCAGCAGCACCGTGCGTGTGGGGAATGCGAAATCGGCGCCATGTCTGGCAACGATGTCTGCGACCTGCAGCAATATCTCCTGCTTGATCGCGTGGAATCGTCCCACCTCGGTGGTCTTGCCGAATGCCTGGATGATGAAATTGATCGAGGAATCGGCGAACTGGTCGAAGGCGACCACCACGGCCTGTTGGGTATCGATCTCCGGATGAGCCTGCAGCATGCTCCGCACTTCCTCGACGATGGCGCTCATCTTGCCGAGATCGTCGTAGCGCAGGCCGATGGTTTCGCGGATGCGGCGATGCGACATGCGCGTCGGATTCTCCACCACGATGGAGGTGAACAGGGCATTAGGCACATACAGCGGTGTCATGTTGGGCGAGCGGATGATGGTCTGGCGCCAGCCGATCTGCTCCACCTTGCCTTCGATGTCCTTGTCCGGCGAACGCACCGTGTCGCCCACGTTGAACGGACGATCCAGGTGGATCATCAGTGCGCCGAAGAAGTTCGCCAGCAGGTCCTTGGCGGCGAAACCGACGGCGATACCGCCCATGCCGCCGAAGGCCAGCACGCCGGAGATGCTGAAGCCCAGTGTCTGCATCACCGCCAGTGCGGCAACGACGAAGACGGTGATGCGCGACACCTTGCTGATGCCATCCACAGTGGTGCGGTCCACGGTCTCGCCGGCCTTGTTGCGCGCGGCGACGATGTTGTCGGCTACTTCGCGGATCAGCTTGAGAAGGAACCACGAGATGCAGAGCACGATGCCGATGCTGCGCGCCGGAGCGACGTATTCGAGCAGCTGCTCGTCGGTCTGCCGATGCAGCAGATGCAGAGCGAAGGAGATGCCACCCAGCCATATCAGCACCGGCAGCGGTTTGCGTGCAGCCGTGATGAGGGCGTCGTCCCAGATGTTCTCGGTGTGTGCGACGATTTTCTCCGCTTGTTGCAGGGCGCGACGCGCCAGATAATGAGCCGCGACGGTGGCGGCGAGCACCGTCAGCAAGCGGATGGCCTCGGGACTCAGGTTGATGGTCATGGTCGCTCCCTGGAAATCATTCGATGATGCCGCCGCCGAGACAGACCGCGCCGTCATACAGCACAACCGACTGGCCGGGTGTCACCGCCCACTGCGCTTCGTCAAAAGTGAAATGCACACAGTCGTTCGGGGCGAGCGCGATACGGCAGGTTGCATCCTGCTGGCGGTAGCGGGTCTTGGCGGCATAAGCACGGGTGGCATCCGGCGCGTGGCCGCTGATCCAGTGCATCTCCAGCGCATCCAGTCGCGGGTTGAGCAGCGCGGGATGATCGTGCCCCTGCACCACGATCAGGCGATTGTTCGCCATATCCTTGCCCGCGACGAACCAGGGTTCGCCGCTGCCTTCCTTGCCGCCGCCAATGCCTAATCCCTGGCGCTGGCCGTAGGTGTAGAAGGACAAACCCATGTGCTGTCCCATGATCTTGCCCTCCGGCGTGACCATGTCGCCCGGCGCGGTCGGCAAATAGCGATTGAGGAATTCGCGGAACGGGCGCTCGCCGATGAAGCAGATGCCGGTGCTGTCGCGCTTTGCGAAGTTGGCCAGATGATGTTTGCGCGCGATTTCGCGCACTTCGGTCTTCAGCAGTTTGCCGAGCGGGAACATCGCCTTCGACAGTTGCTGCTGGTCCAGCTTGTGCAGGAAGTAGCTCTGGTCCTTGCTCGCGTCCTCGGCCTTGAGTAGCTGGAACAGGCCATCCGCTTCGCGTACCTGCGCGTAGTGCCCCATGGCGATGGCATCCGCGCCCAGGCGGATGGCATGGTCGATGAACGCCTTGAACTTGATCTCCGAGTTGCACAGGATGTCGGGGTTGGGCGTGCGCCCGGCCTCGTATTCGCGCAGGAAATAGCTGAACACGCGCTCCTTGTATTCCTTGGCGAAATTCACGGCCTCGATCGGAATGCCGATCACGTCGGCTGCCGAGATTGCGTCGTTCAGATCTTCGCGCGAGGAACAGTATTCGTCATCGTCGTCATCTTCCCAGTTCTTCATGAACAGGCCGATGACCTCGTAACCCTGCTGTTTCAAGAGCAAGGCGCTGACGGAGGAATCCACGCCGCCGGACATGCCGACGACAACGCAAGTTTTATGATTGCCTTTCACGTTTGCCTCCTCGCCCGCCTGCGGGAGAGGATTGAGGAGAGGGCTTGCCCTTTACTCATAGTGGGTGATTAGGTCCAGCGGATAACGCTTGCCCGCGAGATAGTCTTCCACGCAGCGCAGGATGAGCGGGCTGCGGTGGCGCGCTTGGGTGGCGCGGATCTCGTCCGGCGTCATCCACACGGCGCGCACGATGCCCTTGTCCAGCGAGCGTTCCGGATGATGGGCAAGGATGCGTCCGCCGAAGGCGAAGCGCAGGTAGGTGGCGTCGGAAGTCTTCGAGTGCCAGCGATAAACGCCGAGCAGGAATTGCGGCTCGAAATCATAGGCCGACTCTTCCAGTGTTTCGCGTATCGCGCCGGCGGCCAGGGTCTCGTTCGGTTCCCAGTGGCCTGCGGGTTGATTGAACAGCAGGCCCTGGGGGGTATGTTCTTCCACCAGCAAGAACTTGCCGTCCTGTTCGAGGACGGCGGCTACGGTGGCGTGTGGTTTCCAGATCATGACGTGATTTTAAACGAAATGAAAAAAGCAGGAGCGCCCTGCTTTTTGTGTTTGGTGCCGGGGGGGGGAATCGAACCCCCACGCCCTTTCAGGCACCGGATTTTGAGTCCGGCACGTCTACCAGTTCCATCACCCCGGCAAAGGTGTATTTCTCGCATGGGCGCGGAATCAGCGTTCCGCGACGAGAAGGGCGCGAATTATCCATGAAACGGCAGCCCTCATCAACTACAATGCGCGCTTTTCTTGCGCCATCTCTTTGGTTTTCATGCGTACCGACGATTTCGACTTCATTTTGCCCGAGCGCCTGATCGCGCAGCATCCGCCCGCCCAGCGCGGCGCCAGTCGCTTGCTGCAGGTGGGCGCGTCGGGCCTGAAAGACGGTCATTTCGCCGATCTGCACGGGCTGGTGCGCGAGCATGACCTGCTGGTGCTGAACGACACGCGCGTGTTGAAGGCGCGCCTGTTCGGCGAAAAGGAGAGCGGCGGCAAGGTCGAGGTGCTGGTCGAGCGAGTGTTGGATGAGCATGATGTCCTGGCGCAGGTGCGGGTGAGCAAGACGCCCAGGCCGGGGAGCCGCCTGTTGTTGGCGGGAAAACTGTGGGTGCAGGTGCTGGGGCGCGAGGGCGAGTTCTTCCATCTGCGCTTCGAAGACGCGGAAGCGGTGACGACGTTGCTGGAGCGGCACGGCCACCTGCCCTTGCCGCCCTATATCACCCATGCGGCCGGCGAGGAGGATGAAACGCGCTATCAGACCGTGTTCGCGCGCGAGCCGGGTGCGGTGGCGGCGCCCACGGCCGGGCTGCATTTTGGCGAGATCATGCTGCAGGCGCTGCGCGACAAAAAGGTGGATATCGCCTACGTGACCTTGCATGTCGGTGCGGGCACGTTCAAGCCGGTGCGCGCCGAGAACATCGCAGAACATGTCATGCACAGCGAACGCTATGCCATCCCGCAAGCCACGGTGGATGCCATCCGCGAGGCCAGGGCCAACGGCGGGCGCATCATCGCGGTCGGAACGACCATTCGGCGGGCGCTGGAAAGCGCGGCGGCCGGCGGGGAACTCAAGGCCGGTTCGGGCGAGACGCGCATCTTCATCACGCCGGGTTATCGTTTCAGCGTGGTGGATGTGCTGCTGACCAACTTCCATTTGCCGCGCTCCACCTTGCTCATGCTCGTGTGCGCCTTCGGCGGAATGGACAGGATGCTGGCCGCGTATCGTCACGCGGTGGAGAAAGAATATCGCTTCTTCAGTTACGGGGATGCGATGCTGATCGAGAGAGAAAGATGAAATTCACCCTACACAACACCTCCGGCGCCGCCCGTCGCGGCACCGTGGAACTGGCGCACGGCAAAGTCGAGACGCCGGCCTTCATGCCCGTCGGCACCTATGGTACGGTCAAGGCGATGTCGCCGCAGGAGCTGAAAGACATCGGCGCGCA
>JBQGEN010000277.1:0-7330 GCA_052039615.1 Sideroxyarcus sp.
AGGGCGTGGACCGCATCGCCATCAGCCCGGGTGTGCCGGTGGCCGAACCGCTGGTGCAGCGCGCCATCGCGCGCGGCATCGCGGTCGAAGGCGACATCGAATTGCTGGCGCAGCAACTGGCCACTCACGACTACCGGCGCAACACCAAAGTCATCGCCATCACCGGCGCGAACGGCAAGACCACGGTCACCAGCATGGTCGGCGCGATGTGCGCGGCAGCGGGCCTGGATACGCAGGTGGCGGGCAACATCTCGCCTGCGGTGCTGGATGCCCTGCGTGCCCGCGACCGGCAACCGCAGGTGTGGGTGCTGGAGCTCTCCAGTTTCCAGCTCGAAACCACTTACACCCTGGGCGCCGATGCAGCCGTGGTGCTCAACGTCACCGAAGACCATCTCGACCGCTATGCGGGCAGCATGGACGCTTATGCCGCCGCCAAGGCGCGCATCTTCCGCGGCCACGGCGTGCAGGTGCTGAACCGCGACGACATGCGCAGCGCGGGGATGAAGATCACGGGGCGCAAACAGGTGAGCTTCGGACTGAATCCGCCGCTGGGCGACAACGACTGGGGCATCGTCAAGGACGGTGCGATCACCTGGCTGGCGCAAGGCAAGGAGAAAGTCATGCGCGCCGACGAGTTGCGGGTGAGCGGTTTGCATAATGTGGCGAACGCGCTGGCTGCACTGGCACTGTGCCGTGCACTCGATTTGCCGCTGGCGCCGCTGGTGAACGCGTTGCGCGCATTCAGAGGTCTGCCGCATCGCGTGGAAGAAGTCGCGGAGATCGCGGGCATCACCTATTACGACGACTCCAAAGGCACCAACGTCGGCGCGACCGAAGCGGCGCTGAAAGGGTTGGGCAAGCCTGCCGTGGTCATCCTCGGCGGCGACGGCAAGGGACAGGACTTCTCGCCGTTGAAGCAAGCGGTAGCGCAACATGCGCGCGCCGTAGTGCTGATCGGGCGCGATGCGCCGCTGATAGAAAAAGCGCTGCAGGGATGCGGCAAGCAACTACTCAAAGCGCGCGACATGGACGAAGCGGTCCGGATTTCCACTGCGAATGCGCGAGCGGGTGATGCCGTGCTGATGTCGCCGGCCTGCGCCAGCTTCGACATGTACCGGAACTATCTGCACCGCGCGGAAGTGTTCATCGCGGCGGTGAAGAAAATGGAGGCGGCATGTTCAGCGCAGCACTGAATCCCCCGCGCCGCGCTCTGGCGGAGTACGACACCGTGTTGACCTGGATAGTCACCGCGCTGCTCGCCATCGGCCTGGTGATGGTGTATTCCGCCTCGATCGCAACCGCCGAGGCGGGCAAGTACACCGGGCACCAGGCGACCTACTACCTCGTGCGCCACGGCACATTCATCCTGGTCGGACTGGCGTGCGCGGTAGTCGCTTTCCAAGTGCCGACTCAGGTCCTGCAAAAATATGCGCCCTGGCTGTTCGTGTTCGGTGTGGTGCTGCTGGTGCTGGTGCTGATCCCCGGCGTGGGGCGTGCGGTCAACGGCAGCCGCCGCTGGATATCGCTGTTCGTGGTCAATCTGCAACCGTCCGAGCTGATGAAGCTGTTCGCCGTGCTGTATGCGGCCGACTATGCCGTGCGCAAGGGCGCGGTGAAGGACCACTTGCTCAAACCCTTCCTGCCGATGTTCGGCGTGATGGCGCTGGTCGGCGCGCTGCTGCTGCTCGAGCCGGACATGGGCGCATTCGTGGTGATCTGCGCCATTGCCATGGGTACGCTGTGGTTGGGCGGTTTCAACCTCAAGATCTTCGGCGGCCTGCTGGTGTTGCTGCCGCTGGCGTTCGCCGCACTGATCTTCTCTTCCGAATACCGTTTGCAGCGCGTCATCGGTTTCATGGATCCGTGGTCCGATCCGTATGGCAAAGGCTACCAGCTCAGTCATGCGCTGATCGCCTTCGGGCGCGGCGAATGGCTGGGCGTCGGACTCGGCGGCAGCGTCGAGAAACTGTTCTACCTGCCGGAAGCGCACACCGACTTTCTGCTCGCGGTGATCGCGGAAGAGCTGGGACTGTTCGGCGTGTGCAGCGTCATCTTGCTGTTCGGCTGGCTCATCGTGCGAGCTTTCGCCATCGGCCGCCAGGCGGCCATGTCGGACCGTCTGTTCGCCGCACTGGTGGCGCAGGGTGTCGCTGTGTGGCTGGGCGTGCAGGCGATGATCAATATCGGCGTGAACATGGGCGTGCTGCCGACCAAGGGCCTGACCCTGCCATTCCTGAGCTTCGGCGGCAGCGGCGTGGTGGTGAATCTGGTGGCGATCGCGGTGCTGCTGCGGATCGATTACGAGAATAGAAGGGTGGCGCGGGGGTTGCCGATATGAGCAATCGAACGATACTCATTATGGCAGGCGGCACCGGCGGGCACATCTACCCGGGGCTCGCCGTGGCCGATGCACTGCGCGCACAAGGCTGGAACGTGGTGTGGCTGGGTGCGCCCAACAGCATGGAAGCGGAACTGGTGCCGAAGCATGGTTACGAAATCGCGTGGGTGAACTTCTCCGGCGTGCGCGGCAAGGGCGTGCTGCGTCTGTTGACGCTGCCATTCACGCTGCTGCGTGCGCTGGGGCAGAGCGCGGACGCGATTTTCCGCCATCGCCCCGATGTGGTGCTGGGCATGGGCGGCTACATCACCATGCCGGGCGGGTTGATGGCGGCCTTCCTGCGTCGCCCGCTGGTCATCCACGAGCAGAACTCCATCGCAGGACTGAGCAACAAGCTGCTGGCGAAACTGTCCACGCGCGTGCTGAGCGGCTTCCCCGATGTGCTGAGAGGCACGCAGTGGTGCGGCAATCCGGTGCGTGCGGATATCGCCGCAATACCCGATCCGCAAGCGCGCTATGCGAATCGCAGCGGCAAGCTGAACGTGCTGGTGGTCGGCGGCAGTCTGGGGGCGCAGGCGCTCAACGCGACGATGCCGAAGGCGCTGGCGATGCTGAGTGAACGGGAACGCCCGAACGTACTGCACCAGACCGGCAAGAAGAATTTCGACACAGTGCAGGAACTGTATGCACAGGCGGGCGTGAGCGCCGACATCCGCGCCTTCCTCGACGACATGGCGAACCAGTATGCCAGGGCCGACGTGGTGATCTGCCGTGCCGGGGCACTGACCGTTGCCGAGCTGGCGGCAGCTGGAGTGGCGAGCGTGCTGATCCCGTTCCCGTTCGCGGTGGACGATCACCAGACGCACAACGCACGTTTCCTGAGCGACCGCGGCGCCGCGCTGCTGTTGCCGCAAAAGGAATTGAATGCCGAGAAATTGGCGCAACTGCTGCGCGAGTTGAATCGCGAAAAACTGCTGGCGATGGCGCAAGCCGCTCGCAGCCTGGCAAAACCGGATGCGACACAACGGGTGGTGCAAGTGTGCGTGGCACTGGCTGGATAGGATAAATATGAAACACAAGATCAAACACATTCACTTCGTCGGCATCGGCGGCTCCGGCATGAACGGCATCGCCGAGGTGCTGCTCAACCTGGGCTTCAAGGTCAGCGGTTCCGATCTGGCCGAAAGCGCAGTCACGCAGCGTCTGCAATCGCTGGGTGCGACCGTTCATTACGGACACGAGGCGAAGAATCTGAAAGACGCCGACGCGGTGGTGACTTCCACTGCGGTCAGGGCGGACAATCCGGAAGTGATCGCGGCGCGCGAACGCCGCATTCCCATCGTGCCGCGCGCGGTGATGCTGGCGGAGCTGATGCGCTTGCGCCAGGGCATCGCGGTGGCGGGAACGCACGGCAAGACCACCACCACCTCGCTGGTGACGACGGTGCTGGCCAAGGGCGGCTACGACCCGACCTTTGTCATCGGCGGGCGGCTTAACAGCAGCGGCGCGAATGCGCGGCTGGGCACCGGCGAGTTCATCGTGGCCGAGGCGGACGAATCCGACGCTTCGTTCCTGTACCTGACGCCGATACTTGCCGTGGTCACCAATATCGACGCCGACCACATGGAGACCTACGGTCACGACTTCAACAAACTGAAGCAGGCCTTCGTCGATTTCCTCGAACGCCTGCCGTTCTACGGCCGCGCCATGCTGTGCGTGGACGATCCGAACGTGCGTGACATCCTGCCGCGCATCAGCAAGCCGATCACGACCTACGGCTTCGGCGAGGATGCGCAGATCCGCGCCGTGAATGTGCGCCACGAGGGCGGCAGGATGTGCTTCACCGCGCAATGCCGTCACGACGAGAAGTGCCTGTTCGACGGCAAGCCGCTCGACCTCGACATCACGCTTAACCTGGCCGGCGTGCACAACGTGCTCAACGCGCTGGCCGCCATCGCGGTCGGCCTGGAAGTCGGTGTCGCGCCGGCCGCCATCGTCGCGGCGCTCGCCGAATTCGAGGGCGTCGGGCGGCGCATGCAGCGCTATGGCGAGATCCCGCTGGCGTCCGGCTCGTTTACGCTCATTGACGACTACGGCCACCACCCGGTGGAGATGAAGGCGACGCTGGCTGCGGTGCGCGGCGCCTTCCCGGGCAAACGGCTGTTGCTGGCGTTCCAGCCGCATCGCTATACGCGTACGCGCGACCTGTTCGAGGACTTCGTCAAGGTGCTGGGGACGGTGGACGCGCTGGCGCTGGCCGAGGTGTATGCGGCAGGCGAATCCGCCATTGTCGCGGCGGATGGGCGCGCGTTGATGCATGCCCTGCGCGTGGCCGGCCAGAGCGA
Source organism: Sideroxyarcus sp. (assembly GCA_052039615.1). Taxonomy (GTDB): domain Bacteria; phylum Pseudomonadota; class Gammaproteobacteria; order Burkholderiales; family Gallionellaceae; genus Sideroxyarcus. The sequence continues at coordinate 4,684 of JBQGEN010000277.1, forward strand.
AGCGGTGTTCGTGGAGAACATCGCCGACATGCCGCAGACCATCATGCAGATGGCGCGCGATGGCGACGTGGTGCTGACCATGGGCGCGGGCTCCATCGGCGGCGTGCCTAACTTGTTGAAGCAGATGAAATGAAGATGAGCGAGCCGACACAGTTCAGTGCCGAGGGGTTGCGTGGAGAGGTGCTCCACGACGAGCCCATGTCGGGCCACGTGAGCTGGCGCGCGGGAGGCGTGGCGCGGCGTCTGTACCGGCCGGCCGATCTTGAAGACCTGCAGCGGTTCCTGCGGCAGACGCCTGCAAGCGAAGCGCTGCTCGCGGTTGGCCTCGGCAGCAATCTTCTGGTACGTGACGGCGGCTATCACGGCACGGTGGTGCAGATGGTCGGCGCGCTGACCGAATTGCGCATGGACGGTGACCTGATCTACGCGCAGGCCGGCGTGCCGGGTGCCAAGCTGGCGCGTTTCGCTGCGACCAACAACCTGTGCGGCGCCGAATTCTTCGTCGGTATCCCCGGCACGCTGGGCGGCATGCTGGCGATGAACGCCGGCTGCTATGGCGGCGAGACCTGGCAGAAGGTGCAGCGCGTGCAGGTGCTGACGCGTAGCGGAGAACTGCTGGAACGCACGCCGCAGGAATACGAGATCGGCTATCGCCATGTGGCGTTGAACAAGGCAAGTGAAGAGTTCTTCGTCGGGGCGTGGCTGAAGTTTGAGGCGGGCGATGTCGAAGCCGCGCGCCAGGAGATCAAGGCTCTGATGGAGAAGCGTAGCGCCACCCAGCCGCTACAGCAACCGAATGCGGGCTCGGTATTCCGCAATCCGCCGGGCGCTCATGCTGCGAAACTGATCGAAGGCTGCGGTTTGAAAGGCAGGCGTATCGGCGGCGCCGAGGTATCGGAGAAACATGCCAACTTCATCGTCAATGCGGGCGGAGCGACCGCTGCGGATATCGAGAAACTGATCGAAGAAGTGCGGGCGACGGTGTTGCAGCAAACGGGCATCGAACTGCATCCGGAAGTGAGAATTGTTGGAGAGAGATCGAAGTGAAGAAATTTGGAAAAGTGGCGGTGTTGTTTGGCGGGCGTTCGGCAGAGCGCGAGGTGTCGTTGAAGAGCGGCGGTGCGGTATTGGCCGCACTGCAGCGTAGCGGCGTGGATGCGCATGCTTTCGATCCGGCCGAGCGCGATCTGTCCGAATTAAAGAAGGAGAAATTCGACCGCGTGTTCATCGCGCTGCACGGCCGCTATGGCGAGGACGGCACGGTGCAGGGCGCGCTGGAACTGCTGGGCATTCCCTACACCGGCAGCGGTGTGATGGCGTCGGCCATCGCCATGGACAAGTGGCGCACCAAGCTGGTGTGGAAAGCGGCGGACTTGCCCATCCCCGAATACGAGGCGCTGACCGCGCCAACCGACTGGAGCGCGGTGGCCGACCATCTCGACCTGCCGCTGTTCGTGAAGCCCGCCAGCGAGGGCAGCAGCGTCGGCGTGACCAAGGTGAAGACGGTGGAAGAGTTGCCGATCGCCTATGCGGAAGCGGCGAAGCACGACAAGGTGGTGATCGCAGAGAGCTTCATGAGCGGGGGCGAATACACGGTGGCGATCCTGAACGGACGCGCCCTGCCGGTCATCAAGATCGAGCCGGCCAACGAGTTCTACGACTACGAAGCGAAATACCTGCGCAACGACACGCGCTATCTGTGCCCGAGCGGACTGGGTGCGGAAGACGAGGCGGCGATGCAGGACCTGGCATTGCGTGCGTTCCAACTGGTGGGTTGCCAGGGCTGGGGACGAGTGGACTTCCTGCGCGGCGAGGACGGCAAGCCCTATTTGCTGGAGATCAACACCTCGCCGGGCATGACCGACCACAGCCTGGTGCCGATGGCTGCACGCCAGGCCGGCATCGGCTTCGAGCAACTGGTGGTGCAGATACTGGAGGGGGCCGGAATTGGAAAATAGTCTTTCACGGTTGCTCCCTCGCCCGCTTGCGGGAGAGGGTTGGGGAGAGGGTAGTGTGGGATAACGCTCCGCTGCTGCGCAGTATCGCCAATACGCTGTTCGGCCTCAGCCTGGTGCTGGTGTTGTACGGCGCGGTGCGCTACGTACTGAGCCTGCCGGTGTTCCCGCTGCGCGCGGTGGAGTTGACCGCTGCGCCGCAGCGCGTGGCGCCAGAGTTGCTGGAAGAGGCGATGCGCGAGCAGGTGAGCGGCAATTTCTTCACCGTCGACCTCGATCGGACGCGCGCGGCCTTCGAGCAACTGCCGTGGGTGCGCAAGGTGAGCGTGCGGCGCAAGTTTCCGTGGAGTCTGGAGCTGGAGGTGGAAGAGCATGTGGCGCTGGCGCGCTGGAACGGTACGGCGCTGGTGAATACCCATGGGGAGGTGTTCAGCGCGTCATCGGAACAAGCGCTACCCGCCTTCATCGGCCAGCCGGATACCTCGGCACAGGTGGCACAGATGTACGCGGAGCTGAATGCAGCGCTGCAGCCGATGCAGCGCCAGATCGCACAGATCAGCCTGTCGCCGCGCCACGCTTGGCAGGTGAAGCTGGACAACGGCATGGTGCTGGAGCTGGGGCGCGAGCAGGTGCAGGAACGCCTGGCACGATTCGTGGCGGTCTATTCGTACAGCCTGGCGGCGCTGGCGCGG